>JAKATV010000163.1 GCA_021818565.1 Planctomycetota bacterium | reverse complement strand
CATTCATTATGGCTCGTTGACGGGAGATCATGCCAACGCGAATTTGACTATTCAAACCACGGTTGCCAATAATCGTTCCCATGCCGCTGTGTTTTCAATTATTTCAACCATATATGACCCCGCCGGCCATGCGGTTGCCTCCACACATCAGGCGGAAATTCTTTCCGCCGGGCAGCATGCCACGGATTAGCAGCATGCCGCGTTGGCGCATGCGGCTCTCTGGAGCCTGCACCACACCAATTTATACAAACTGCATACGGTCATCGAATCAGACGGCCAAATGGCGGATGCCAAATACACCACGTTCGGTATTCGCACGCTTCGCTTTGACCCCGCCAACGGCTTTTTCCTTAACGGCAAGCGCGTGGAAATAAAAGGTGAATGCAACCATGCTGATTTTCCCGCCGTGGGGATCGGGGCACCGAACAACCTCTGGTGGTGGCGCGTGATGATGTTGAAAAAGGAACTCCATGCCAATGCGTACCGCACGTCGCATAATCCCGTTTCACCGGCGTTTTATCGCGCTTGCGATCACCTTGGTATGCTGGTCATGGATGAAAATCGCCATCCGACCGATACGCAGAACCCCAAATCCGCGGTGGGCGAGCCATATAATAATATGTCAGCCATTAAATTTCTGATTCTCCGCGATCGTAATCATCCCAGTGTGATTATGTGGTCCATGTGCAATGAGGAATGGAAGATTCAGGGCACCAAATATGGTGCCAAAGTTTTCCGCGCTTTGATGCATGAAGTGCATAAGTATGATCGCACCCGGCCGATTACCTGCGCCATGAACGGCGGTTATCCGCATGGCTTTACCCATGTGGAAAATTTGCAGGGTATTAACTATCATCCGCAGGATTATGTCTGGATGCACAAACTTCTGCCGAATCTTCCTATTTTCGGCAGTGAAATCGGCAGCACGTGCAGTGATCGGGGCGTACTGACAAGCAGCAAAAGCAAGGGGCTGGTAAGCCAGTACACCATGCATACCAACTGGTCGCAATACGCCTGGGATACCTGGAAGCCTATTGCCACACAAAAATTTGTCGAGGGTGGTTTTAATTGGACCGGTTTTGATTACCGTGGCGAAACCACGCCTGACGGCTGGCCGGATGTAAATTCTCATTTTGGCGTCTTGGACATCTGCGGCTTTCCCAAGCCCGATGCGTATTACTACAAAGCCTGGTGGGGTAAAAAGCCGCTGGTTTACATCTGCCCGCAATGGGATTTACCAAAATCCATGATCGGCAAGGATGTGCTGGTGCGCTGCTACGCAAACTGCGACACCGTGGCACTATTTCTTAATGGCAAAAAAATCGGTCAAAAGAAAATGCCCAAATATTGGTATCTGGACTGGCAGGTTCCCTACCAGCCCGGCAAGCTTGTGGCGCGCGGGTATAACCATGGAAAACTTGTGGCCACCTGGACCCAACGCACCACCGGCCCGGCGGTAGGCTTGCGGCTGGTAAATCAATGGCCCAAAATACGGGCCAATGGTGAAGATATCGCTCCTATTGCGGTATCCGTGATGGATGCCAATGGCCACGTGGTGACCAATGCCATGAATCTGGTGCACTTTGCCATTACCGGGCCGGGCAGGATTGTCGGCTCTGGAAATGGCGATCCGGCATGCCACGAGCTTAATGAGGCCCATTCCCACAAGGCGTTTTATGGCTATTGCATGGTATTGGTGCAGGCCGATCGCACGCCGGGTGTCATTCACGTTACCGCAAGCGCCAAAGGCCTGGCCCCGGAAACCATCGCGATTCATACGGTCGCGCCGCCGCGTAAAGGCCATTTGTAAGGAGCTGGTTAATCGCTCCGCCAAGCTCTTTGCGGACCGGGTCTTGCGGGATCACCGGCCATTGGTTAGGCGTAAGCATTGACATGCTTGGGCAGGCGTGGCAGGCTGTTGTCATCGGAAGGGAGAACCATGGATTCTCGCTTCTAACGTTCGATTTTTTAAAAACAGGAGATGCGGTGGGTGACGGCTTGTATATGGGTCTGGATCTGGGCGGAACCAACATTAAAGCCGGCGTGCTGGATTGTGCGGGTAAGGTAATCTCCAAAGTCAGCGTGCCCACGGGCCGCGGTCCGGACGCGGTGATCGCTAATATGGTCGCCGCCGGTGGGGAAGCGGTTCGAGCAGCGGGCCTGCCACTGGACGCCATCACCGCGGTGGGTATAGATTCCCCCGGACCGCTGTCCACTGAAAAAGGTGTGGTCATTCGCAGCGCTAATTTGCCGGGGTGGGAAAATGTTCCATTAAGAGATCGTATTTCGGCGGCGCTGGGTAAACCGGCGATTTTGGAAAATGACGCCCGGGCCGCCGCCTATGGGGAATTTTTTGCCGGGGCGGGGAAAAGCTTAAATGTGCGCAATATGATGATGATCACACTGGGCACTGGCGTGGGCGGAGGCATTATCGTCGATGGGCATCTGATTCGCGGCCACACCGATATGGCTGGGGAGTTGGGTCATGCGATCGTCGTGCCGGACGGCGCTTTGTGCGGTTGTGGACAAAAGGGGTGCCTGGAAATGTACACGGCGGCCAGCCGCGTGGGTCAGCGGGCCGTCCAAGCCCTGCATGACCCGGAGGTTACCTCCAGCCTGCGTGACGCGCTGAATCAACTCGGGGAACTTACAGCACGCGATGTGGAAGATCATGCCCGACGGGGCGATGAACTGGCCTTGGAAGTCTGGAATCAGACTTGCCGGTATCTGGCTGTCGCCTGTATCAGTGCGGTGCATTGGCTGGATCCGCAGATGATCATATTTGGCGGCGGTATGGCTGCGGCGGGCGAGTTTCTTCTACAGCCCATCCGGCGGCATTTTGACGCCAATTATTGGAAAATGGATCCGCCTGCGGTCGAAATCCGTGCTGCGGAACTTGGCAATGACGCCGGAATCATCGGTGCGGCCGCGTTAGCCCATGCTATGATGCAGGGGCATTGAAATAGAAGGAATGAAATATGTCGGAAAATCCGAAGGTGCTGGCGGTCATATCGGTACAGGGCAGGGATCAAAAAGGCGTGGTTGCAAAATTCGCCACCTATGTGGCCGCCAACGGGATAAACATTGAGGATATGGAACAGCGGGTGGTCCGCGGCATATTTGTTATGGACATGCTTGTCGATCTGCACGATATGACCATTTCCCTCGATCAACTGATCACCGGATTATTGGACTTAGGGCGGCAAATCGGCATGGAAGCCCGAATTACACTCCGCCAAACCCGCAAGGCCAAGCGCGTCGTGGTGCTGGTAAGCAAAGAACCACACTGCCTGCAAAGGCTGCTGGAATTGAATCGTCAAAATGAACTCAACGGCCAAATCGTTTCAGTACTGGCCAATCATCCGGTGCTGGAAGACATGGCCCGTACCGCTGAATTGCCGTTCGCCTTTACGCTCTCAGGTCCCGATGAATCAGCCAAAACGCGGCATCGGCAATGGCTGCTGGAAAAGCTGCGGTCGCTGGAACCGGATCTTATTATTCTGGCCCGCTACATGCAGATACTTTCTCCGGAAATCATCGCCGCTTTCCGGTCTAAAATCATCAATATTCACCCCTCATTGCTGCCCTATTTCCCCGGCGCAAATCCCTATCGGCAGGCCTTTGAAAGCGGCATGCGCGTGACGGGCTGCACGGCTCATTTTGTCACCGAGGAACTCGACAAAGGCCCCATTATCCTGCAGGATGTTTTCCATATTAATGTCGGAGTGGATCAGGCCGAAGATGTGCGCCAGCGAGGTCTGGAACTTGAAGCCCAAACCCTGGGGAAAGCGGTCAAATATTTCCTTAACGAAGAACTTGTCGTCGTGGAAGATAAAGTAGTTTTCAAGCCCGGAGTAAGCTCATTTCATAAAGTCAAAGAAAATGCGATTCGTCGGGATTAACATTGATGAATAAAGTTTACTTCGACGCTCCCGTGGTGGCCGCCGAAGGTGTTTTTGCGGTGTGCCGCGTTATGCCGTAGCTGTGGGGCGGGAACCGCAAAGATTCAATCCAGTCGATGATTTTGCTTTCGCCATATTTCAGCGGCATGGGTCCTCTTTTTCCCGGATGCTTATACGCTTGGAGTTCTTGCGGCTGCAGGTATTGCAGCAGCAGAGACATGCGCGGATTATTCAGGCTGATCAGGGGCATGTGTTGGTAACTGAACCGGGTAAGCGTGAGAAAATTGGTATAGGTTTTCAGGGTATTATTGCTTCCCTGATCGCCATAGATCCGGAACCCCGGCGCGTTTTGTCCGCGATGGCAGCCCACGGTTCCGCAGCTTTGCAACACAATGGGTTGAATATCCGTGCGGAATATTTTCAGCACCTGCGGATCGCTCTTAATTTCAACCTTGTCCCAGTATTTTTTTGAACCCAGCCGACGGATAAGATAAATCTGTCGGTTGAAATTATTCGGGCTGATAAAGTGCTGATAATCCTGTCGCGTGAGCGTGCGGTTTTGAAACACGGGGTTACGCAAAATATCATTGCGCCAAAAAGACAGGAGCGTCTTGCGCCGGTGCAGGATGACTCCCTCAATTGGGGCGGTTTCACGGCGCTGTAGCTGCCAAAAGCGAATCTTGTAAACATCCTTCATCGTCAGGAGTCTCTGGCCGCCGGCAGTGCTTGCCGGTGCGGAGAATTCCGTGGAATTGCTTGGCTGTACCGCGGTATTGGCATTTCCTGCCCCGGATTGCCGTTTTAATTGCGATTCAATGAGATTCTTCAGTAATTGCGCATTCTGAAAGTTGGGCTTAATTTTTAGTGCTTCGTTAACCTGTTGCAGGGCCTGATCGTAAAGGTGGTTGTTAAATAAATATTGCGCCATGCTCTGATGGCCGGCGGCATCACCTGGCTTAATAGCCGCTTCGCGCTGCTGAATTTGCTTGGCCATCGCGGGAGTTTCCTGCGCGTTGGCCGACGGGGCGCACATGAGTGTCGCCATACTGACAATACCTGCTGCCGCTGTAAAAATAGGAAATCGGATGGAGTATTTCATGGCCGGGATTCCTTTCTCCTTGCCCGGGTTTGCATGCCCGGAGCCGTTGATGTTTCCAATCGGGCCGCCTGTTTCCCGACGTCCCGTCGCCGGGACTTCCTTTTTGCCGCAAAGCACTATAATCTTGACGTGCCCGACTCACAAGGAAAGTGTCAATGAATTCAGCACCTCTGCATCCGGTTGAAGCCTCACCCCAAGCCGACCCTTTGGCCGCCTGGCTGGCCCGTGTCGTTATTCTCGACACCATGGGTCCTTTTATCTATATCGGCACTTTAAGCGAAATTCATGGACATGTCCTGATTCTTACGGCGGCGGATGTCCATGATTCAACCGATAGCTCCTCCACGAAGGAGTTTTATATCGCCCGAACGCGGGAGCTTGGCGTGCATTCCAACCGTGATATTGTCGCCGTGCAGCGCCAGCATGTTGTCTCTATAAGCCCCCTGGACGCCGTTCAGATATAAGCCACTGGCGCGGATGGCCTTTCTGTCCACCGGTAATTGCTATGCTATTGGCGGGCACATGGCGTGCAGTACGCCAATTTTATGCGAAACATTTTTATGGAAGTGTAGTTGTTTTTTTCTCGGGGAGTATAATCTTTTTTTGTGCTCAAGCCCGCGCGGGCTTGGCAGGCCGAAAGGCCGGGAACGGTTACCAGTAACGGAAGCAAAGGGGTTGTGCATGTGGATGAAAGCGTCACGTTTGGCCAGTATGACCGCAGCCTGTTTTGCTGTGATCTTGATGACTGCCGGTTTAGTGCAGGCAGCCAGTGTTGCATTTGCGGCTAAAGCCATAGCAGCGCTGCCATCCATGATGACTCCCGCCCAGGCTGCCAGTAATCCAGCGGTGGAAACGCGCGTCAACAGTCTGCTTCATCAACTGACGCTGACGGAAAAGATTCGACTTCTGGCCGGCCTCAACCGTTCGCCATATATGTTTACCAGTCCGATTCCGCGGCTGGGAATTCCCTCGGTGGTGATGAGTGACGGACGTGTGGGAGTGCATGATTGGGGTGCAGATACTTTATTTCCGGCCACAGTGGCATTGGTTGCCACTTGGAATCAAAAACTCTGTTATCAGGAAGGCGTCGCGATGGGCCGTGATGCCCGCGCACGGGGTGTGGATATGATTCTTTCACCGTTGGTGAATCTCTACCGTGAGCCGCAGGACGGGCGTAATTTTGAATACATGGGGGAAGACCCGTACTTGGCCTCGGGCGTTGCCGTCAACTATATTCGTGGAATACAGTCTCAGCACGTTGCGGCGGATGTGACCGATTTTTGCGCCTACGAACAGGAAAACAACCGGAGGATGATCGATTCCATTGTGAGCCATCGGGCCTTGGAAGAACTCTACTTTCCACCGTTTAAGGCCGCAGTTCAGAAGGCCGGTGTCTGGACACTCATGTCCTCCTATAACCGGTTGAATTATGAATGGTGTTCCGCTGATCGATATCTTCTTACCGATGTGCTGCGCCATCGGTGGCATTTTAAGGGATTGGTCGTATGCGACTGGGGTTTAAGCAATCATGTCAGCACGCTACGCGCGTTGCGGGCGGGACTCAATCTTGAGATGCCCACTGCCGCACATTATACCGCCAAGCAGGTCATACCGTTGATTCGCAGCGGGGATTTCAGAGTCGCCCGGCTTAATGCGCTGATTACGCCGCTGCTTCGGATGATTGTGGCGATGGATCTTATGAAATATCCGCAGAAGGATGTATCCATTGCTCTCAACGACCCGTATAGCGATCATATTGCTTACGAAATGGAAAAACAGGGCGCGGTTCTTCTTAAGAATAAAAACCATCTTCTTCCCTTATCCGCAGGACCTCATCATTTAATTGTTGTCATTGGACCTAATGCCCGGTCCATGGCACCGGGCGGCGGAAGCCCCTTTGAAGGTGGCGGAAGTTCCTATGGTGTTCCCATTGTCAAACCGGTAAGCATGTTGGCCGCCATCAGGAAACTGGCCCCGGCCGGCACGCGCGTCGTGTATCTAAAATCATTGCAAACCCAGCAAGCCAGAACGGTAGCGCAGCAGGCGGATGCTGTTATCGCCTGTATCGGTTGGAACTCCAACTTGGAAGGTGAGGGCGGTGATCATCCCTATGCGCTGCCCGCACCGCAAAATGCACTGGTCGCCCAGGCCGGCAAGCTCAATTCCCACGTCATTGTCGTGCTCAATGGTGGCGGCAATGTGGCCATGCGCCAATGGATACATCAGATCGCCGGATTGCTTGATGCCTGGTATCCCGGCCAGAACGGTAACCTGGCGGTGGCCGGTATTTTATTCGGGAAAATAAATCCCAGTGGACGTTTGCCCGAAACCTTTGAGAAACGCTGGAAAGATGCACCGGCTTACGGCCATTATCCCGGCCATAACAACACCGTCCATTTTGCCGAGGGCATCTATTTGGGCTATCGCTGGTTTAATAAAAAGAACATCACGCCACGGTACCCCTTTGGTTTTGGTCTTTCCTACACCACCTTCGCCATGCACCACTTGCAAGTTACCGCCACGGGAAGTGGTAAGCAGCGCGTGTCCAGGGTGACGGCTGAAGTGACCAACACCGGGAAAATATCCGGAGCGCAAGTTGCACAATTGTACATCCATCCGCTGGTGGATCGGAAGAATCGCTGCGTGCAGACGCTGAAAGGATTCGCGCGGGTGAATTTGCGGCCGGGGCAAAGCAAAACCGTGACGATGAAACTGGATTGGCATGATTTTGCCTATTACAACTCGGCTAAAAGAGTTTGGTGCGTTCCTCCCGGTAACTATGAAATTGCCATTGGATCATCCAGTGCCGATGAACCGCTGCACAAGGTTGTGCAGATGGGTCAGTGAAACCGTCTGCCACTTATGAACTCAACGCAGTGTTCAATAATCTGTGAGCCATAGGGCCACCCCGGCGTTGTCAGGAGATAACCATTCACGGAGATCCAGTCGGGCAGCGGGAAGTCTGCACCGCAAGACGGCCCCTTCCCTGAAATGTAAGTTTCAACGTGGCACGCGGCTGCTATCTGGTATGGCAATGAACGGTTGTGCTAAAGTTAGGTGTTCGGCGGAGGTTCGGATTCCGCTGGGCCTCGTGCCACGGCTGGCTCGGCTGCCTCATTTTGTCCGTCATGCCCGAAGAAACGATAATACAGGTAAATATTAACCGCCATGACTCCCGCATATAAAAAGAAGGGCATTTCTATTTCTGAAACGTCAAATAACACGCCCGTGCAGATCATCGCCGCGGATGAAGCCGAAAGACGCGTCACCTGATTCATCGCCAAGGCGCGGCCCATGCTCTGGCCTTCCACACGATTAATTATCGCGGATTGTTGTGCCGGCAGGGCGGCAATTCGCAAGGCCGGCGTTATGAGATAAATAGCTACGCCCAGCCACAGGTTATGCCACATCGCCATAACCAGCAGCATGGCCGTGCCCAAGGCCCGGGTAAATGTGATGCTGCGAACAAACCCCAGCCGTCTTTCCAACGCCGGTGCCGTCAGCAGCGCAACCGATGCCAGAATGCTGCCGATGGCGGTGTAAACGGCCATGCGCGATTTTGACAGGTGGTAAACCAGAACAAAAAAAGGAATTAGAAACGGCGTAATTAATCCCTGACTCAAGCCATTGAGCGCACCGGTAATACTGAAATGCCGAATAGCCCGGTTCGATTGCCTGCGCTGCACGCTTGCCGAGGTCACATGTTCCGGAACAGTAATAAAGAAAAGTAACACTGTGCCGGCGGCTGAAATAATCGCCGCCGCCAGAAATGTATCACGCGTTGAAAAATAATGGACCAGCATCGCTCCGCCCGCGCCGGCGATTCCGCTAAGAAAGGCCAGCACCGAGTAATACGTGGTTCGATTCTCACTGGTGGAAAGCCGGGCGATCACGGAACTCTGCACCGGTTGGGCCGCACCGCCAACTCCGCCGCCCACCAGCGAACCTGTGGCGGCAAATCCGCCGATCACTGAGGCCGCCATTAACATCGGAAAACTCTGATTGACATATACC
>JAKATV010000112.1 GCA_021818565.1 Planctomycetota bacterium | reverse complement strand
TAGTCAATACCATGACCGCTTTCGCCTAGCTCATGATAGCGCATAACCGAAGAATTAACGCTGGTTCGATCTGCGGGGGCAGTATACGCGCGTATGGTTTGTGTTGTGGGAAATGACTGAATGCCAAACTCTGTGACAAATCCTTCTACTGCCTGATAGTTGCTGAACGGCTCCAGACCTCCCCAGACTTTCCATGTATGAATATCGCCACTGCCCGCCGCTCCACTGCCCACCTGGTAAAAGGCTCCGGGATTTAACTCGCGGATAATGCCTCCGATGGTGTCTTTGAATAAGTGATCGTATCCGTTGAAAAATTTCACCTCATTGTTGCCGCTCCAGATGACAATGCACGGGTGATGTCGATTGTCCATAACCTGCTGCCGCACCTCCGCACGGACATTATTCATCCAGGCGTCGTCCAGTGTCGGATAGGGGGCGTTGGCGAATTTGAACTCAAATTGCACCAGCAATCCCAATTCATCACAGGCGTCAAATTGCGCTTGTGGCTCGTAGTAGCCGCCGCCCCAGAAACGCAACATGTTGAAATGGCACCTGGCCGCGTCTTCCACATAGGATCGAAGAATTTCCGGCGTCACGCGGCTGGGAATATTATCCGCGGGTATACAGTCCGCGCCCTTGGCAAAAAAAGGCACGCCGTTTATTTTCAGGTGCATCGCCGTTCCGTCCTTCGGTGGCAGAACTTCAAGTTGCCGCAGGCCTGTGCGGCGTTCTTTGGAGTCCAGAATCACTCCCTGTGAATTTCTTACGTCCACTTGCACCGCATACAGCGGGTGATCTCCCATGCCATTGGGCCACCAAAGTTGCGGATTTGGAATCTCCAGTTCAATAACCGACTCGTCCGCCTTGACCGATCCGTATCCCACGGTCACAGCCTTGCCGTTAAGCCTGACGCTCGCCACCACATCCAGTACCCGCTTTCCAGGATTGTCAATAGAAGTTCGAACCGTCAGCTTAACCCGGCCGTGCCGGCTGTGATCCTGGAAAACTCCCACATCGGTTATCCGGGATTCATAGCCGAGCAACTCGATGGACTTCCATATTCCACAAGTCACCACGGCCGGGCACCAGTCCCAGCCCCACATATAAGGGGCTTTGCGTATCCAACTGCGCGGATTGCCAAGCTGATTGCCGAAAAAAGTATCGCGCGCCAGATCGGCTCCATGTTCTTTGCGGTATGCATCCCACAGCTTCTTTACCAGATCGCTGCAGGGTTTGCTGCCGCTGTCAATTTCCGGATTGGCGCCGGCGGCGACAGTGTTGCCGCAGGGTGAGAATTCGATGCGGATGGAGTTCTTCCCTGCCCGTAGATGCTCTCTGACATCAAAAATCCAATCTCGGAACATGTTTTCGGGCTGGGCGATGAATGCTTCGTTGATCCAGATCCTGGCCAGCGTATCGAGCCCTGCGCAATGCAGCATTACGCGCGGTTGCGATAAAAGTTCCGGCGTGACCGTAAAATCTCGATAGTAGACCCACGGAACCAATCCCACCCACTGAATCAGGTCGTTGTTTTCGCGATAGTTCGGATCAGGAATGCGGCCCGCCGCCAGCAAATCAGTGAAGATATCCCCGGGAACCGTAGCGCTAATGGGATCCCTCTTGCCCTTCTGAACCACCATCCAGTTGCGACCTCCAAGGTCCAGTGCCAGCACTGATCCCCCGGAGGCGGAAGAGCCTCTTTTTAACAATGCGGCAGTTGGAGAACCGCATCCCGCCAAAGCGGCCAGGGCGGCTGCGCCCGTGGTGGCCAGAATGAATTTGCGGCGTGAAAAATCGGACTTCATATTCAATTGCGATTTCAAGATAACGATCCCATAAATGACTCGGATGCCGTATTGGCGACCATTCATTCCTGATCGCCATAATGATTGCCGCGCGGCAGCGCTGACATTCGCCCGCGCGAAGCAGCCGACCGACCGCCAACGAGCGTCAACCTGTCTCCCAGCGCTTCAGCAATAACATGCTGAAGGCGGTGCCAACGCCAAACAGCCCCAACGCGGCCGGATCGGGCACGGGGTTTCCATCGGCTGCATTGGCGGCTTCGATGAGGCCGAGCATAAAACTCCGGTTGTTGGTTGGCGTGATGGAAAAGTAGCTGCCATCTCCCGCCGCCAGCGTCTGGCCCGTTTCATCAAATGCCCACACCGCCGCCAGTGAAACCTTGTCGGCAACCAGCGTGTTAAGCATTTCCTGAAAGGATGCCTGGCTTTCGGCCTGGGTGCCGGCAACGCCAAACTCGTTGACAAACAAGGGTTTGCGCTCTTGTTGAGATACGGCTACGGCGGCGTTGATATCGGCGATCGCACTCGAGCCGTATGCCTTTCCGCCGATCATGTCGAATGCTGCGTTGTTCTGTTGCAGCATATACACCCATTGGGCTGGGGTGTCTTTGGTCCAAGTGCCATCTACCATGTTGTGGTAGGACGAACTGCCCGGAAAGTTGTTGCCCGATTCAATAATGTGGTAGGGATCGTATTGGCGGACAAGATTCACAAACTGCTGGTACACGTTCCACATTTGCGCATGCGTATACTCCCAAGAGGATTGGTACCCTGGAAAAACCTGCGCGGCGTTGGGCAGGTCCATCTGCATCGTGTTTCCAAATTCCCAACCCCATATCGCCGGATTGTGTTCGTACCGTGTGACCATCTCCGTGACGTATTTTGTCCAGATCTGATCCACCGGACTAGAAGGATCCGTCCACGGCGCAAGCCCCTGTGCGGCGGCGTATGCGGCTGACGAATTGGCGGAGCCCGCAGCCGCGACGTTTGGCCAATTTGTAAAAGCCAGGCTCGGAATCAGCCCGACATTGTACTGGTTGGCAATTGAGCAAAGCTCATTCATGGAGTTGAAATATTTGGTTGGGTTATTCAGATAAACACTTGTTAGGTACGAATACTGGCTGGAATAGCTTCCCCATGACGCCAATGCGGGAAACCTCACAAATGGAATGTGGTGGGCTTGAAGTTCCTGAAAATCCTGGGTAACGGCGGCAGGATTGTTGGCCAGCAAATCCATCATGGCGGGCTGAACCATGTTAACCCCGACCCCACAATATGGACTGCCGTTAAGTTCCAGCACGCCGCCCGAGGAAACCGTCAGGCCATAGTATCCACCGCCCGCTCCGGATCCGGCAGCCTTGCCGCCCGCCAGCAAAAACAGCCAGAGGCCGGCACATCCCAGTGCCACGTATCGCGTGTCCCCTGAATTTATCATAATAGCACCTTCCATTACCGCGGCCTGCGGGCGAATTCGATTCGTACAATTTCTCTTAATCGCCGCAATTCTTCGTTTTTTTAGATCGTTCAGGAAACATTTCCAGCCGCCCGGCCGCGTCTGTGATTATTACCGGTGGAGGTAAAACGTGATGTACTCCATATACCCTTCCGAGGCGTTATAGCCGTGGATGTTGGCGGGGGGAATGGTCAAATTCGCCATTCGGATTGTCTCGGTATGTCCATCAAGGAATGTTACATTCATCTCTTTGAAGTTGTCGTGTACCGCATTGCCGTCCTGCCCCCATTTGTCCGCTGGATCTGCGGTCGCGGCGGATTTTGGAAGCGGCCAGTTCGGATTACAATAATCGGTGGCGCTTACTCCGTCCTCCAATAGCATCGTTTCTGTAGGATTGCTCGCAACATCAATTTGTGGGCATTTATTAGGCCCCGGAACCCCCACCCCGCTGGGGTTCGGAAATCCCGATAATAAATACGGATAGTAATTTGTGTTATCATAAAGCCCTGAAATATTGTCGTTGCCTGGTCCGAATATCGCGGAGGTGCACTGCCCAACGACGCTTAAGTTAAACTGATATTCAACGAATCCGGCGTATTGCAACCACGGCTCCTGGGCGGCCATGACAGACGGTGCCCAGCCATCGGCGGGACAAATAAACGCGTTGGGCGCGGTAATATATCCCCGAGTAACCAGCACGCTTTGTCCTCGCCATGCCCAAGGCCATCGCCGTCCGACGGGGGTGACTCCAGCCGGGCCTGCCTCAGGAACTCCTTGTGTGCTGAGAAATTGTCCTATCCCAGGTGTATTTGGATTGTTATAGACCAGCTCGCCATAGAGCGCCGCGCCGGGCGCGAACCCGCGGTGCTCATGAGACCACTCGATTGTTGCAATGGCGATCTGCCGCTCGTTGCTGGCACATGCCACCGTGTTGGCCAACTGCCGGGCTTGCGCCAGCGCTGGAAGAAGTAGCGCAACGAGCAGGGCGATAATACTGATCACAACCAGCAGTTCAACGAGAGTAAACCCCTGCTGGCGCTTCCGGAGCATTTGGGGCAAACGGTTCAAACACATAATCGTTCTCCATCTGATGGGGGCTGCGAGTAAATATCAACGCGTGACCTTCCGTCAATCAGTCAGTTCGGGCCTGTGGGATCGTACATGGGAAGCGATGCGTCACCGACGCCTTGTTACACGCTTCGCCGCGATGCAGTCTTGCGGCAGACCAGTAGTAAGCTCAGGCCACCGACGGCCAAGAGGCCCATTGCCGACGGTTCCGGCACCGGCGACGCAGTCAATCGGACATTGTTGAAGCCGATCTGATCGCCACTGGCGGGGCCCGCAACACCAAGTACAACAGTCAAATCTCCCGAAGCGGTGCTCCCGCTTGTGTAGGTGAGACTGATGTCCTCAAACGCATACGGCCAAGCCGTGCTGGGCGTATACGCCACGCTATTCAGGACAGTGCCGGTGTCGCTGGTGCCGTTGACGAGTTCAAGAACGCCAAATTCACCGGTTTTGTATCCAGCATTAAATCCGGTGTACACAGTCAGTGAGTAGGTCGTATTTGCCTGCAACGCTCCGACATTCTGATAGAAATCGCTGTTGTACGGTTGGCTCGAAAGGCTGGTGTTGGTGCTTACTGCGTCAGCAAAGGCAACTTGGCTTCCAACGAGTTGGGGAACTTGTCCCGTGGGATCTTTGGAATAAAGGTTGCCCTCCGCTTCCACTCCACCGTAGCCCTGGATTCCCCAATCCGTATTAGCCGTGTCGCTGCCGGGGGCCACGGTGCCGTGGGCAACGTAGGAACTGGTGACAGGGCTGCTGAAATCCGGATTCAAAACGGTGATTGTGGTTGCGGAGGCTGTGCCGGCAACAAAATGCGCCGCGCCGAATGCGGCCGCCGCAAGTGCCAGTTGTCGGTAACCATGCCAGTTGTTTCTATTCGGAGAAGACCTGAAAAACATAAAAAACTCCTGCTCCCTTCGGGAGCCACTTGAACGGCCCACTGACCGAATGGGCGGCGGTTTGCCGCGACACGCGGCTTAAGAAAGCAATAGGCCGTTACCTGTGTATCGCCATGCTTCTCAACAGCTTTCCTTCATCAGGAGAACCGGCAATGCCAAAATGTCGATTTCCATCGCGGACCGGAATCAGTTCGCCACAGAACTCGGAGCCATGTTCAATAAAGAGTGTAGGACATACCCGAGTAACACACAATACCGCTTTGCGTCAATATGGTGTCATTTTGCGTCATAATCTTCCTTTGCAATCAAAGGTGTATATTGCGTGGGATTCCATATGATGATCGTTCGGATTTCCAGCGTGAATAATTCCAAGCGAGCACATTCCGGTTGCTTGTGCCGCGGCCGGTTCGAATAAAGAAAGTGTGCCGATATTTGACCCGTGTTTAACCACCGTCGCGAATATCAGGCGACCGGCAAGCTTTTCTTCCGATCAGTCATTGCGTCTCGGGCCAGATCGGAAAAATGGACTCGGCGTCGCTCTTGCGGTTTGGCTGGAAAGTTCTCCATTTCGGATGGGGAATCGCCGCGCGTGAGTCTGTCCCGATAACCCCGACGAGATGGTCATGCCTTATCACAGTGCCAATTAATGGTCACGGAATTGCCGGCGGTACGCGCTTGGGGAGGTTTTCATTTCTCGCCGAAATACCACTGCCATCGTCCTGGCGTCACAGAAGCCCGACTGATTTGCCACACGGCTTATCTTCAATGTTGAGTTTCGCAGCAGCAACTTGGCTCGCTCCAGACGGCACCGACGAATTTCGTCGGCGGGACTTCGCCCCAGTGCCGCCTTGAAGCGGCGCTCCAGTGTGCGCCGGGACATCGGGATTTCGCGCATCAAAGACTTAATGCTTGGAGAATCATTGGCTCTCTCGCGGATAAGTCGCAGCACATTGACAACATCCGCATCCTTAATGACCGTGATGTCCGTTGACTTTCGCTCGATGATTCGCACAGGTGGAATTTCAATGACCCGGTAAGACTGCTGCTTTCGCTTCATCATCTGATCCAGAAGTGCTGCCGCTTCATAGCCGATCCGGTCACAGTCCTGCATGATGCTCGAGAGTGGAGGTGCCGCCATTTCACACAGGATGTCATCATCATCGACGCCCAAAACGGCCACTTGCTCCGGAACTTGCAGGCCAAGTTCCCGGCACGCGGCCAAAATGTGACGGGCGGGCATATCGTCGCTGGCCATCAGCGCTAAGGGGCGCGGCAGTTCGCTTAGCCAGCGGCGTAAGCGTGGCATCGCTTTGTCAATATTGACGTTATGCGAAGCCTGTTGCGTTGCAACGGTAAATCCAGCGCGTTTCAGAGTATCGCAAAAGCCCTTTTTTCGCAGTGCCGCCCATTGATAGCGGCTGGCTCCGTAATACCCAAAGTTGTGAAAGCCCTTATCCAAAAAGTATCGTGCCCCGACTTCGCCGATGAGGGTATCATTGCTGCAAACAACCGAGATGTTGGGTGCCCAAAGCCCTTGGCTGACCGCCACCACAGGGCTTCGTCCGGCTTTGACGTTGTGCAAATCAGATGCGCTGTTAAGCGTGGTGATTAAACCGTCATAATCCAGTTCCACCAGGCGGGGTGATAGCGCCAGCGGCATGCCTTGATGTTCCACCAATCGCCACGCCGCGGAGGTTTGGCAGAATCGGATAATCCCTCTGACAATCTGCCGCTGAGCGCTACCTGCAATTTTGATGTTAACGGCTACTGTAAATAATTTTCCCATAACGTGTCCGAATCTTTCTTCTCGTCGCGTTTTCCCATCTACTCCACTGCACCGGAATGGGTGTTTTGCTCCTGATACCTGGTGACCTCCGGCTTCATGGCCTGATTGTTATCCGGGCGGTTTCCAGGCCATGGGCATGCGGGTTGAGCCTGCGGCGTTGCGGCGTTTAGTGCCGCGCGGCGGATCGCCGGTTCGTTTTACTTCCCGCATGTGATCTCTTGCGAATTCAATGCCTCAAGAATTCGCATCTGTTTTATCTGCGGATGTGATTATGCGCAGGAAGTAGAGATCCCGCAAGATTGCTGATGTTTCGATGGTATGGAACCTGTCGGGCTGATGGGGTATATATTTTCCGCTTCAGCAGGTGCCAACACCCGGCGGTCATGGACCTGCTTCCGTCCGAGTTGCAAACGCGCAAATATGGCACATCACCGTGTTAATTTCCGGCAGTTGCAAGGAAGATCGCCCGTTACGGTGGTTCTTTGTGAGCCTATCTCGCCGGTTATGCTTGTTCAATCGCCCAGAAAAGTGTTCCTGCCAAGGATGCTCTCGACGGATTTTGGCACCAGTTGTTTTGCGAATGAAATATTGACGGAAATGCATCGGAGTATTACGATACAATCAGTTGATGCAACTGTTGCAGAATGGGATGTCGCATGCAAGTGGATCGTAGCGCTTCGCTTTCCGGGCTTGGCAGATGCACGGAGTATACTTCTCAATTGTGCAGAATTTCGAAAGGAGTGTCCATGGGAGTTAATCAACTGCGGCGCGTACTATTTTCCAGATTCGCTGGCATCGTGATTCTGGCCGGGGCGATTCTTTCCGGCAGTCACAGTGTATCGGCGGCGGCGATTAAGGTGCAGTTGATAAAAACCGGCAGAAACTGGCAGTTGCTGCGGGGTGGTAAACCTTATTTCATCAAGGGAGCGGGGGGAAGTTATTCGCTGGCGGCGCTGAAGGCGGCGGGCGGCAATTCCGCGCGAACCTGGGGTGCAGATGGCATTAATGGGCTGTTAAAACGGGCGGCGAAGCTGGGCATGACCTGCACCGTAGGCATGTGGCTGGGCCATCCCGGAGATGGATTCAGCTATACCAATAAAGCGCAGGTGCAGGCTCAGTATGAGCAATGCAAAAAATATGTGCTCGAATATCGCAACGATCCGGCGGTGCTGGCGTGGGGCATCGGCAATGAAATGGAAAATGGTTACGACCATAAAGTGCTCTGGCAGGCGGTGGAGAAAATCGCCCGCATGTGCCACCGCCTCGATCCCAACCACCCCACCATGACCGTGGTGGCGGAAATCGGCGGTCACAAGGTTCAAAAGATTAACAAGTACTGCCCGGATATCGATATTATCGGCATTAATTCCTATGGAGGCGGTCCGACTCTTTATAAACGCTATCTGAAAGCCGGTGGAGTTAAGCCCTATGTGATAACGGAATTTGGCCCGCCGGGAACATGGGAGGAAGGCCGGGATAATCTGCACCTGCCGCCGGAAATGACCAGCACCCGGAAAGCGCTTTATTATGCCCGCACCTATCGTAACAGCGTATTGGCCGCCAAGGGCCTTTGCCTCGGATCGTACGCCTTTACCTGGGGCTGGAAAATCGAGGCTACTCCAACATGGTTTGGACTGGTTCTGCCGGACGGCCGTCGCCTTGGAGCGGTGGATCAACTTGAGCATCTGTGGACCGGCCGGTGGCCGGCCCATTTATGTCCGGATATGAAAAGCCTGCATCTCAATGGGCCTGATAAGGTCAAACGCAATTCGGAAATAACCGCTTATGCAGTTGCTTCCGAACCGGGCGGTGGTGCGTTGAAATACCACTGGATATTGCGGCGCGATATTTCTAATCTGCCATCCAATGGTGGCGAAGCCCGGCCCATGCCGCGGAAATATCCCCGTGCCATTGTCCGGCAGCATGGCGGAAATGTTACCGTGCGGATGCCGGATAATGGCGGGTATTACCGTTTATATTGTTATGTCTATAACAACCACAACGGTGCAGATCG
>JAKATV010000008.1 GCA_021818565.1 Planctomycetota bacterium | reverse complement strand
TGTCCGGATTTTCCGTCGCCACAGCGCAGAGCGGAACCCCTGTAAAGCCGCTCGCGGTGATCTGTCGCCATAAGGCAGCGTTGCCATGCCGGGCATTAAGGGCATGCGACAACAATAAAAATTGCGGTTCTGTGGTGGGCTTGATGTGTTGAACTGGAAGGGTCAGCCATAAATGTTCTTTGCTGCCGGCTGCCAGGAGGCGGGGCAACGCGATAATCCGCGAAGCAGGGGGTTTTTTAGCGGCGGGCACTGCGGCGGCACCGGCTGCAAAAACCGGTGGCAGGATCCCGCTAAGGGCAAAAATCAGCCCCATTACGCCGAATACCAATAGACCAATACGGTTGACGGAATTTCTCATGCCCGCATTTTAGGGCTGACGGGCAAACTTCGCGACTGGTTTCAAAGATGAGGCCGTCCGGAGTTTACGCAGAGCATAATTTGTATATCATGGTTGGGTATGAGTGAGTCATTTACGACAACGCGAATGCGCCGTCTGCGCCGCGGCGGCATCCTTAGAGATATGCTGGCGCAAAGCACGCTTGCACCCACCCATTTTGTCGCGCCGCTGTTTGTGCGCAGCGGGCAGGCGATTCGTCGGCCCATTCTCAGTATGCCGGGGCAATTTCAACTTTCGCCGGATATGGCATTGGAAGAACTGTCAGATATGGCGGCACGCGGCATAAAAGCATATCTGCTTTTTGGCGTGGTCGATGCCGAGGATAAAGATGAATCCGGCAGCCATGCGCATGATCCGAACAATGCGGTCTGCACGACCTTGCGGCTGGCGCGTGATGCGGGAATCAACATGCTGGCAATAACGGATTTATGCTATTGTGAGTACACCACCCATGGTCATTGTGGACCATTGACCCAGATTACGGAAAAAACTTCCCGGCGCAAAACGGACAAGTTCACACCATCCAAGCGTGGCAAATCATTATCCGCTTCCAGTGCCACGGTGGATAATGACGCCACGATCGCGCAATTGGGCCGACAGGCGGTACTGCACGCCAAGGCCGGCGCTGATATCGTGGCACCATCCGGCATGATGGACCATGGGGTGGCGGCGATTCGCGCGGCGCTTGATTCCGCGGGTTTTTCCGACACCTCCATACTTAGTTACGCGGTAAAATATGCCAGTGGGTTTTACGGACCGTTTCGTGAAGCGGCGGAATCACCACCCCAATTTGGGGATCGACGGGGTTACCAGATGGATTTTCGCCGTGATTCGCGTGAAGCCGTGCGCGAGGCGCTGCTGGATGTCGGCGAAGGTGCGGATATGGTCATGGTTAAACCGGGCATGGCGTATCTGGATATCCTTTCAGCGGTCCGGCAGGCGGTTGATGTGCCCTGTGCCGTGTATCAGGTAAGCGGGGAATACGCCATGTTTAAAGCGGCCGCGCAGGCGGGCGGGATTGACGAAAAACAGTGTGTTCTGGAAATGATGCACGCCTTTCGACGGGCGGGAGCAGCCTTTATTATTACCTACTATGCCTCGGAAATTGTCGAATGGCTTAACCAATAAGGGCGGGCGTGGCAATAAACGCGGCCAAAATCGTCGTTGACTTTTCTACGGATACCGGCTATAAATAAAAATGTATTGGAAAAATTGAAAGTCCTTGATCATGAAATTGATTTTGAACAACCTCCTGGCTCTGGCACTAAGTGAAGGAATTACCGGTCGCTCTTAGGGTTGTGTTTTTATAAAAAAGTTTGAAAAACCCTGCGAGTGACCCTCGCGGGGTTTTTTTATGGCATAATTCAGAAACCTTTTTTAAGGAGTCTCTTCCATGGACACCGGCAGAAACCATCCGTCGGAAATCATCAGTTCCGAAACCAAACCGCGGGTGCTGATATTTGACACAACCTTGCGCGATGGCGAACAGTCGCCGGGAGCCTCGTTAAATTTGCCGGAGAAACTGGAGATTGCCCACGCTCTGGAAAATCTGGGCGTCGATATTATTGAGGCGGGATTTCCGATTACCAGTCCGGGAGATTTTGACGCCGTCAGCGCGGTAGCTTCCGAAATTACCAACGCGACGGTTGCGGGACTGGCCCGCTGCACCGAGCGCGACGTACGCCGCGCGGGCGAAGCCGTGCGCAAGGCCGCCCGGGGCAGAATCCATATTTTTCTGGCTACCAGCAAAATTCACCGCGAATTCAAGCTCAAGAAAGCGAAAGAAGAAATTATTCGTCTTACCGTTGAGAACGTGAAGTTGGCCCGCGAATATGTTTCGGATGTGGAATTTTCCCCCGAAGACGCCAGCCGCACCGAGTTCGATTTTCTCGCGGAAGTGGTTCATGCCGCCATTGAAGCCGGCGCTACAACCATTAATTGCCCGGACACGGTGGGCAATGCGACTCCGGCGGAATATCGGACGATGTTTGAATATCTCATCGCCCATGTACCAGGCGCGGGAAAAGTGGTTTTCAGTTCACATTGCCACAATGATCTGGGATTGGCGGTGGCCAATTCATTGGCGGCGGTAGCCGGCGGCGCGCGGCAAATTGAATGCACCATCAACGGTATCGGCGAACGGGCGGGAAATGCCGCATTGGAAGAGGTGGTCATGGCGATGCGAACGCGGCCGGATCAATATCCGTTTGCCACGCGCATTAACACACGCCGGTTGGTACCGTGCTCCCGGCTGGTCAGCAGTTTGACCGGCCTTCATGTGCAGCGCAACAAAGCCATTGTGGGAGAAAATGCGTTCGCCCACGAAGCCGGAATTCATCAGGATGGAATATTGAAAAATCGCAGCACCTATGAAATTATGGCACCGGCGGATGTGGGCTGGGTACAAAATAAGCTGGTCCTGGGCAAACACAGCGGCCGCCACGCGTTTCGCCAGCGCCTGGAGGAATTGGGCCATACTCTGGATGAGGCGGCGCTGGACCGGGCCTTCGCGGCGTTCAAGGTGCTTTGCGACAAGAAAAAAGAGATTTATGATGAAGATTTGGAAGCTCTGGTCGATGAACAATTGAAAACCGAACGCGCCTTGTTTCAACTCAAAAGCCTCCAGGTGATGGCCGGCACGTACGGCGTGGCAACAGCTACCGTTACGCTGGTGGACAGCAGCGGCGCGGAAATTACCGACGCGGCCACGGGCGATGGACCGGTCGATGCCATGTTCGCAACAATCCAGCGATTGACCAAAATCTCTGCGACGTTGGACTCCTTTCAGGTGCGAAGCATCACCGGGGGCCGCGAGGCGCAAGGCGAAGTATCCGTCGAACTCACACACAGCAACCGCAAAGTCCGCGGCCGAGGGTTCAGCACGGATATTCTTGAAGCGTCCGCCAAAGCCTATCTGGCGGCCATTAACCGCATTCGGACGATGAATGAGCGCACCGTCGGTCAGGCGTCATCGCTGGAGGCGTAGGGTAAAATGCCGTCCGATATTAATTTGCAGCAGGTCCTCCATACGCCTCCGGCACGGGCCGTGGAAAAACTGGGAGAACTTTACGCCCAGCTCGACCGCGATATTGCCATCCGCCAGCCGATTTGCACCACCAGCGGGCGCTGCTGCAAATTTGAAATATGGGGGCATAGGCTCTATGTCAGTACGCTGGAGTTGGCGGCATTCGCGCACTTTACGCAACTGGATCAACCGGGCGGACGGGCGGCTGATGCAAATACCGCGATAACTTTTCCCCTGCCGCTTTATCAGGACAATCGGCAATTCAGCCCCGGCTGTCCGTGGCAAATTGACGGCCTGTGCACCGCCCGCTCCGGTCGCCCCTTGGGGTGCCGAATTTATTTCTGTGATACGACAGCCGAATCCTGGCAACAGGAGCGCTACGAATATTATCACAAGCAAATTGCCGCTCTGCATGAAGCATTTGAAATTCCCTACCGCTATATGGAATGGCGGCAGGCATTGGCATTATTAGCAACCTAGGAGCCTGTCCGAGTAATGGCCGGGATTGCGATTACTTGGACAGGCTCCTAGCCTAAATAATTCAGCGATGGGTTTGCCGCACCATTTAGCAGCACCACTGGCACAGTCGGCGGCTTAATGAAACTTCGCCCGCGCGCCGGATGATCACGCCAGTGGACATGCGGAAGATACCTGCCGGCCGCCGATCCACACACTTTGCGGCAACGGTGCTTCGCGCACCAGATAATCGCAAACGGTGGCGGCTGAAGCAAGCACGTCTTTCGCAAGGGGCAAGGCAAGAATGTCCGCGGCATACCCGGGCGCGAGCCGACCAATCCGCGAACCTAAGCCCAGTGCAATGGCCGGTTCAGCAGTAATCATACGCCAGAGAATTTGCGAATGAATCGACGGATCCTGACGGTACAGATACTGCGCCTCGCGCAGCAGAGATAAATCCGGATTGCTGGCCAGGGAATCTGTGGCCAGGCATACGCTGATGCCGCGCTGCCGCATGGCCCACCACGGATGCGGAGCCACAGTGTCATGGCCGAAATAATGCCGCGTACGCGGGCAATAGGCCACCGCCGCACCACTGCGGGCCAGAATATCCAGTTCGGTATCATCCACGTAATTCACATGCGCCAAGATCACCGGTACGCCGGCATTGAATAAGCCGTAGTGCTGCGCCCATTGGATCGGCCCCTTGTCAAACGCTGGAATAAAATCGTCCAACAAATCCATCTGTCGCATGAGCATCCAACTTTTACCCAACGGGCCGGAGAAATCTCTTAAAAAATCCCGTTCTTCCCGCAGTTCCGCCAAGTGCATGGAAAGCGGCAAATGGTGTTCCCGGGCAGCGGCAACAATCTTTTCCAGGGCCGGCCCTTCAACAGAATACGGTGCGTGTGGTGAAAGGCCGATGGACATTCGATGATCGGATTCCTGTTGATTTATCGCCGCCGCCAGGCGGGCATCAAGATAATTTCGTGATCGCCCCAGTGCCGTAAGTTCTCCAAAACTGACAATGCCCAGCGGAGATTCTTTCTGTAAGGCGAGGCGCACAATAGGATACTGGCGGCTAATATCCCCCACGGTGGTGACGCCGAACCGGATACTTTCCTGCGCACCGGCTAACGCGGATCGGGAAAATACTATCTCCGCGTCCCCTGCGGAAGGATAGGCCGCGATGAGTTGCAACACCCAATTTGGAAAATCAGCGGGGCCGGGAATTTTCCCCGCCAGAAAGCTCAATTCAAGATGCGTGTGCGCATTGACAAAACCGGGCGTCAGCACGCAAGAATCAACATGCACTTCGCGAAGACCGGGAAATTGTTCGAGGATGTCAGACCGCTGGTGGCAGGCTTGAATAATTCCATCAATAACCGCTATTGCCGCATCCGGGATCAGAGTGTGGCTGTCCGCCAGTAGCGCGGGGCCGGAAAGCACAAACGAACTGTTATCCGTTGTGGAAGCAGTCATAAACACTCCACGCCCACTGACCCCCACGGGCTATTGCAGTCGCCCCACCGCCCATTGATACAGTGCGATGATCACCTGATCTTCCCAGCCATTGACGTTGCCGCGATAGTGGTTGACCATAATGGAGAAAACAAAATGACGGTGCGGCAGAAACATATATCCACTGATGGTCGAGGCACCGGTCACGTGGCCGTCCTTAGCGCGAATAAAGCGGCGAATTCCGGAACCGCGCAGGCGGTAAATCAGAGTTCCATGGCCGGGGCGGGCCAGCGAGTGTATGAAAACGCTGCCATCCGGTTCCGAGGCAATATGCGCAAGAACCGTGGTAAATGCCGCCGGTGCCACATGGTCATGATGCGACAGGCCGGACCCATCCACCATGGTGACCCAGTTTCCGGGAATCCCCAGCGTAGCCAGGTAGGCCTTGATGGCTTGATCACCATTGTGCCAGCTTCCAGGTTGGCCGGTGGCATCATGCCCCAGGAGTTTGCATAAGCACTCGGCCATTAAATTAATGCTGTCGGTATTGGCGCGATGAAGAATCGCGGTAAGCGGTGTTTCATACGTTGCTAATAACACCGGCTGAACATGTTGCCGCGCCGCGACGACGGACAAGGGTGCCCGCAACACCTGTCCGGAAATGGTGATTCCCTGATTAATCAAGGATTGCCGCAGCACGTTTCCGGTGTAGAGACCGGGATCATGGATGGTCACCTGCATGGGATATTGCCCGGTCTGCCGGACTGTTCCATGCATATAGAAATGGTTGCTGCCGCGGGAACGCCACAACCATACACTTTGCGGGCCGCGTTGGGCCGCAATGGTCACCGGCGTATAGGATGTATCCGGGGTAAGTGCTACGCCAATGCTGCCGTTGTTATTCACCACCGGCACCCATTGCACGCAATTCATGGCGAAGTTTAGCCCCCCCACCGAGGCCTCATACCAGTCCAGTCGTTGTCCGCCGCCCGGCCACAACGGATTAACAAAATGATGGTTAAAAATGTAATCATCAACATATATATTATGAAAGCTGTTTTCACCCATCGCCTTAAGATGATGCGCCCAATTATCGAACGCGGTTGTCACTTTCCAGCCGACCTGCTGACACAGCACCGGATCGCCCAGGGCCGGATCACCACCGCCCACAATAACCAGATTATTTCCCACCCGATACAGGCGGGTTTGCAGCGTACCGTGCGCTCCAAGGTGGTCAAAAGCATCCGAGGTGGTCAGCAATTTGCCGCAACTTCCCGGCATCAGCGGCAGATCAGGATGGTAGCTGTAAACCGGAACGGCTCGCCCCTGCCGCAATTCCGCCAGATTAATGGCAACCTGTCCGCCGCGCAATTGTGGATTGGTCAACAGCCCGGCAATCCGCCCGGCCAGCGTCTGCCCCCCGGCAACCGCCGACAACGCGGACAGCGTTGCAGCTAACATCACACAATATCCAATTGCCCGGGGGAAAAATCGCTTTCGGTACATCCATGCACCCCTAAAAAAGTCCTCAAGGCATGATCCGTCAAAACCCATGGTGCGGAAGATGCCCATTTATCTATCTTGAGCGCTTAAACCCAAGTGCTAGTTCCTATACGCCTGAAGCGCCGACTTAGTGCGATATTGGCGTTCCCAAAAGTCGGCCGACTTCATCAAGCTTCTTTTTCATGGTTTCCGCCGTATTGGCTTCGAGATTCAACCGCAATAACGGCTCCGTATTACTTTTGCGGACATTAAACCACCATGTGTCGTATTCCACGGTAATGCCGTCAAGATAATCTATGGAAGCGTCCTTATACGTTTGGGCCAGTCGGGCAATGGCCGCATCCTTGTCGGATACTTCGTAGTTTATTTCGCCGCTGCTATGCCAGCGCAACAATGGCTTAAGCACATGACTTACGGGAGTGTCGTAGCGCGAAAGCACCGACAGAATACAGGCAAAAGCAATCGCACCGCTGTCACAGTTGAAGTTGTCCCGGAAATAAAAATGCCCCGATAGTTCGCCGCCGAAAACCCCTTTGCTGTCGGCCAGAGATTTTTTCATAAATGCGTGGCCCACGCGCTCGCGCCGGGGTACGCCACCGGCATTCTGAATTTCCTCTTTCACCACGCGACTGGACCGCAGATCATACACCACCGCCGCCCCCGGATTGGCTTTCAGGAAATCCTTGGCCAACAGTGCCGTGGCGATGTCGCAACGTATGATGCGCGCCTGCTCATCAACAAAGATGCATCGGTCGGCATCACCGTCAAAACACACGCCCAAATCCGCCGCATTGGAAAGCACGGACTCCTGCAACTGCCGCAGATTGGCATCCACCAGCGGATTCGGGTCGTGCTTAAATGACCCGGTAATTTCCATATTGATGGGAATGATATTTAGATTCGGTTGATCCATGAAAATATCGCGGATAAATTTTCCCGCCATGCCGTTGCCCGCATCCACCACCACCTTCAGCGGACGCGCCATTTTCAGAAAACGCAGCACATGCCCTTTGTAGGGCAGCTTCAGGTCCATGTGTTCGACGGCACCGAACTGCGCGGGAGGATTTTTGCGCATGGAAAACACCAGTCTTTTAATTTCCTGCAGACCGGTATTTTCCCCAATCGGCCGCGCATGAACGCCGCTGATTTTAAACCCATTGTACTGGGCGGGATTATGCGATGCCGTGGTTTGAATTCCGCCGCAGCAGCCCAGATGATTAATGGCAAAATAAATTTCCGGCGTGTCAATCATGCCGATATCAATACAACCCGTACCCGTGGACCGAATACCTTCAATCAGGGCTTGACTAAGTGAAGGGCTGCTAAGCCGCATATCCCGTCCGACAATAACCATATTTTTTCGCGGATCCGCCTTATCCAGTCCTGTGAGATTCATCCGCATGAACTGGGCGCAGGCGTAGCCGATTTTCCAAGCCATTTCTTCGTTGAGTTGATCCGGGTAGATCCCTCGCACGTCATACGCCTTAAAAACTTTTTCATTCATGTACATTCCTCATGGTTTTTTTATTGAACTTCCAGTCTGGAAGATAGTCGCACCTAATGTCGCACATTATCCGTCATGTTTCAAACCGCCGGAACTTCAGGCCTTGCCGCATTCCAGCATGCCAGGCCCAACGAACATCTCCCTGCCCAGCGCGACTTGCTGGATATGGTATCGCAGAATCATTGGTTATTCCATGGCGCAGGCCCGACATTTCACGACGCATCGGGATAGAGTCATTTTGTTTTCGGACGATAACCCTGCGATAAAAGCAATAAATCCATGACCACAGCGCACTATGGTGCCGGCTTAGCGAAATTACGACACATACCCCGGCCATCGCAGCCTGTTCGACTAATCGCAGGCATGTGGAACAGATTTGGCGGGCTGGACGCGGGTGCCGGGAAGCCGCGGTTGGCATTATCCGGTATGGATGGCTGTAGATTCGCGGGCTACCAGGGCGCAGGCGATGGACAGAGTAATGGCGGGCAGATCGGGCCGTTCCATGCGCTGTTGCAGCACCGTCATCGCCTCAATGGCCATGGCTTCCGGCGACTGGCGCACGGTGGTTAATGGAACCGCCAGCAGTGCGGCGGTGGAGGTGTCATCAAAACCCGTGAGTTTAATCTGTTCAGGAATTTTTACTCCCAGCTTAAGCAACTGGCGCATCACTTTAGCGGCAGTCAAATCATTGACGCACGCAATGGCATCGGGGCGATGTTCCTTGAGTATGTGTTCCAGCTTCTCGCGGTTGTCGCCGTCTCCGGAACAAATCTGCATGCTCACGGCGGGGTCCAACCGC
>JAKATV010000060.1 GCA_021818565.1 Planctomycetota bacterium | reverse complement strand
GACGATCCGCCAGAAAATAAGTAATGGCGCCCCCTTCGCGGATGCTCTTCACCAGGCCGGCATCATCCCCGGCATCAAGGTGGATCTGGGAACCGGGGAGCTGGCTGGTTTCCCCGGCGAAAAGATCACGCAAGGGCTGGACGGCTTGACGGAACGCGTTCGGGAATATTCCCGGATGGGCGCCCGTTTCGCCAAATGGCGCGCCGTCCTTGCCATTGCCGACGGTATTCCCACCCCGGGCGGTATGGATGCCAACGCCCACGCGCTGGCGCGCTATGCCGCGGTATGCCAGGATGCGGGACTCGTTCCGATTGTCGAACCGGAAGTGCTCATGGACGGAAATCATTCCCTGGAGCACTGCCGGGAAGTCACGGAGCAAGTCCTGCGCACCGTTTTCCATCAGCTTCATGCCCAGCGTGTGCGGCTGGAAGGTCTGATCCTGAAACCCAATATGGTGCTCGCCGGCGCCAACTGTTCCGAACAGCCAGACGTGGATCAAGTCGCGGACGCTACCGTGACGTGCCTGTTACGAGCCGTTCCCGCCGCCGTGCCGGGGGTGGCGTTTTTGTCGGGCGGCCAGCCGGCGGAACCGGCCTCGGCGCGTTTGAATGCGATGAATGTCCGATGGGCCCCCCGAATGCCCTGGGCGCTGACCTTCTCATTCTCCCGGGCGATCCAGCAGCCGGCTTTGGAAATCTGGTCGGGCCGGGCGGCCAAGGGGAACGCGGCGCGGCAGGCGCTGCTGCACCGGGCACGGTGCAATAGTGCGGCCCGGCAAGGCCGGTACAGTCTGGATATGGAAAGGTCCGTGTGCTAGCCCAACCTTCGCACTTTGGCGATGGCAGCGGCAATTCTGCGCCGCCAGGGCCGTTTTTTCTTAAAAGTCGGCACTACGAGCCCCGGCTTTCCGGGTTTCCATGGTCACCTCTCCGTCGGGGCGGCCGCGCAGCTTCGGCGGCGGCTGTGGCGGTAGTGCCAACCCCAACTCCCGCAGGAGCGGTTGTTGCTGCGCTTCCGGCTCGACATAACGCCATAATGCCGACACCGCCGCAGTTGCATCGCGGATACCCGCAGATGCCGCGTATCCGCTTCCTTTGGTGTGATCGCCTGTTCTTCGGTAAACAGCCGCATCTCTTCGGTCGCCCGGCGCCGCTCGTCAAACACCGCCACGCTCTTGCGCCAACGATCCTCTTGTCCGGCGTTGAGCTCTCCCAGATGCAACAACTGCCGCTGCGACACCTGGCCCGCACCGCTACGACGATTCTCCACCACGCTGTAATACGCGTGCCACTTGCCATTCTTTTTACGCTTCTTGCAACGAACAAACATGTCTACCACTTTACCCAGCCTGTCAAGGGGGTAGGTCGGCACTACACGGGTTTTGGAAAAAGGACAAGAATTACCGGCCCGCACGGCACGCCGTCGCCACCCGCCACCCCGCCAACGGCCGGCCGCGCGCTAAATTCGCAAAAAAGTGCGAAGGTTGGGTTAGCTGTTTTTTTCATTGGCTTCGTGGCTGGAGTCGTGCCACGTGCCTTCGCCGATAATGAGTTTGGCCGCTTCTTTTGGCCCCCACATACCCCGGGCATACGGATGTACCGGCACTGCATTGCCCAAAATGGGATCCACAATGCGCCAGGCTTGTTCCACCTGATCTTCACGGGCGAAAAATTCGGATGCGCCCCGGGCCGCATCCAACAGCAGGCGTTCATAAGCTTCCATTTCGTCCTTGGGATGGCGCTGGGCGATGAGTTCCACATCAGTTCCGGCCATGGGCTCGCCGACTTTTTTAACGCGCGTCCCCAAGGCCAGCACCACCTGCGGGCTTAGCCGAAAACGGACGTAGTTGGGGTGGCCGCCGGAACTGCGGCCAAAAACCTGTTGTGGAGGATTTTTGAACTCCACGAGAATTTCGGTACAGGAAATCGGCAGGCACTTGCCGGCACGAAGGTAAAAGGGAACACCCGCCCACCGCCAGGAGTCAATCCAAAGCCGCACGGCCGCGAAAGTTTCCACGTTCGACTGTTTGGCCACGCCGGGTTCGTTGCGATAGCCGTCAAATTGCCCGCGTACCACATCCGCCGGAGTCAGCGTGCGAACCATGGAAAGCACTTTGGCTCGCTCGTCGCGCAAGGGTTCGCCTTCGCCGGCGGGCGCTTCCATGGCTAAACAGGCCACCAGTTGCAGCGTATGGTTCTCCAGGACATCACGAATGGCCCCGGCCTCTTCATAAAATGTTCCGCGGCCCTGCACGCCAAAATCCTCGGCCATGGTAATTTGCACCGATGAAATATAATTGCGGTTCCATACCGGTTCCCAGATGGTATTGGCAAATCGGGAATACAGCAGGCTTTGCACCGCCTCTTTGCCCAGGTAATGATCAATGCGAAAAATCGCATCTTCCGAAAAATAGCGGCTGAGTGTGGCATTGAGTTTCCTGGCGGATTTAAGATCCCGGCCAAACGGTTTTTCGGCAATAATTCTTGCCCCTTTGTTGCACTGCGATTGAGCCAATCCCTCAGCCACTTTGCCAAACAAGCTCGGCGGTATGGCCAGATAATGCAGCGGATGCGCAGCACCACCAAGAGTCTGGCGAAGCTGCGTAAACGTAGCGGGATCCAGGTAATCACCATCCACGTATTGGAGCAGTGCGCAGAGCTTCTTAAGCGCCGGCGCGTTAATCCCCCCACCGTGCTCCTGTAGACTGGCCTTGGCCCGAGCCTTGAACTGTGCCAAATCCCAACCGGCCTTGGCCACACCAATCACCGGCATATCCAGATGACCATGACGGATCATGGATTGCAGCGACGGGAATATCTTTTTATAGGCCAAGTCGCCGGTGGCCCCGAAAAATACCAGCGCATCCGAAGGTTCATTCACACGATTTTTCCTGTTGTTCGGCGGGCGCTGCCGCGTCGGTGCGTTTAAGATTTCTCCGCTGCTTTTTCCAAGTGGCCGCCGAATTCAAAACGCATCGCCGAAAGCAGTCGATCGGTGAATTCCGCCTGGCCACGCGAACTGAAGCGTTCATATAGCGCCGCACTGAGTACGGGAACGGGAACTGCCTCATCCATGGCGGCGGTAATGGTCCACCGGCCTTCACCAGAATCGGACACCCGTCCCTGAAACTCGTCCATATCCGGATTTTTCACCAAGGCAATGGCGGTCAGGTCCAACAACCACGACCCGATCACCGAACCGCGCCGCCATACTTCGGCGACATTGGCAATATTCAGATCATATTGATAATACTCCGGCGTGCGCAGTGGCGTGGTTTCCGCATCGTCGGCGGACTGTTTCCGCATGCCGATATCGGCATGTTTGAGAATGTTAAGTCCCTCGGCATAGGCCGCCATCAGGCCATATTCAATACCATTATGCACCATTTTGACAAAATGCCCCGCCCCATGCGGTCCGCAATGCAGGTAGCCGTTTTCGGCGGTGCTTGGCGGCATTTTTTCACGACCGGGCGTGCGCGGCGCGGTCTTGATGCCAGGAGCCAACGTCGCTAAAATCGGATCCAGTTGCTGCACTACGGTCGCTTCGCCACCCACCATCAGGCAATAGCCCCGCTGGGCGCCCCACACGCCGCCGGAGGTGCCGATATCCACGTAATGCAGGCCGCTTTCCTTTAACTTTTTAGCCCGACGAATGTCATCGTGATAATAGGAATTCCCGCCGTCAATGACAATGTCGCCCGATTCCAGCAGTGGCGTGAGCTTTTCGAGCGTCGCATCCACCGCGCCGGCGGGAACCATCATCCATATTGCCCGCGGCTTGGGTAGTTTTTTAACCAAATCTTTCAACGATGTGCCGCCCACCGCACCCTTGGACGCCAAGGCCTTTACATTTTTCTGATTCATATCAAACACCACGCAATGGTGCCCGCCATGCATGAGCCGCTCCACCATATTCGCGCCCATGCGCCCAAGTCCGATCATACCGATGTCCATAATTAAGCTCCTTATTTTTAAGTGTCCACTATAAAGCCTTCGGGACCGGGTTGGGCCGCCATCGTCCCATCCCCTGTCCCCCAAGTCCTGGCTCCTCAAAGAACATACTTTTCCACCGCCATGGCAAAACCTTCTTCTTCATTGGATGCGGTTACGTGTCGGGCGGCCCGCTGCACCTGCGCGTCCGCGTTGCCCATGGCGATGCTCAGACCGCTTAGGGCAAACATCAGCACATCGTTGGGCATATCACCGATGGTGGCAATTTTCGCCGGCGGAATATCAAATTCTTTTGATAACCGGCGCACCACCCCACCCTTGTTGGCGTCCGGATGGGTGACATCCAGATAATACGGCTGCGAGCGGGCGGCGGATACATGATCGCCAAGCTCATGGCGAACATCCGCCTCCGCCCGGGCCACCGCGGCCAGGTCATCACTGACGCCCACAATTTTCACCACATGATTCAGCAGCTTGTCAAAATTGGCCACCACTTTGGGCTTGAATTTCACCGTCCGGGTTTCGCGATCCACATGCGGGCCGTTTTTTTTCAACACAAACCAGTCCTTCCCGCGATACACCCACACATCAAGGTGATGGGCCTGAATGGCCGGGATGACTTTTCCGGCCACCACCGCCGGCAGAACCTTTTGATCCATGATGGTTAAATCCGGCCGGACAAAAAGCCCGCCATTGAAGGCCGATATAGGCGTGGTAATTTTCAGTGTCCGAATCAACATGGACATGCCGCGCGGCGGGCGACCGCTGGTGATGGCAAACTTAATTCCGGCAACATTTAATTTTTGCACCGCGCGGCGGGCCCGGGCGGTAAGCACTTTGTCTTTGGTGACCAGGGTGCCATCCACATCCGCAATTAACAATCGCACCGGTTTGGATTTCAGAGACTGGCGTATGCTCATGGCGTCGAATCCTTTCCAACAGACACACCTCATTATAACGTGGTTCGGGATAAGGAATATTTTGTGTGCCGTTCCAAATGGGTATAATGTCGCAGTACCCGGTCTGGATGGTGCGGTGGCGGGCTGGTCGCAGCATAACAAAAGGAGCTTAATCATGATGAATGGCTGGATGGCCGGAGGGATGTGGATGTGGATGGCAATCGGCGTACTGGTGCTGGTTGTGCTGGTGATCGTGATTATCAAGTTGCTCAAGAAATGATCATGCGTTCACCATCCGCGTGTTAAGTGAACTGCCAAGGATGAAAGAGGGTAGTTAAACCATGACCACCGAGATGATAAAAGCGGATAATCAAGCAGATAACATCGCCCGGCAAAATTGCTCCGCCCCCGGCGGACCGGGAATAACGCCGCGCTGGACTTCCAGCGCTAAAACCGGCGTTGGCGCCGCGCTGGGCAACGACAGCCACGTGTGGTTTACACTTAGCCACGGAATCGTCAACGAGGTGTACTACTCGCACATTGATAAAGCCTGCATCCGCGATATGGGTTTGATTGTCACGGACGGGAAGGATTTTTTCTCGGAGGAAAAACGCAGTACCGAATCCGTCATCCATTGGATGGCCGAGGGGGTGCCGGCGTTCGGGCTGGTTAATACGTGTACGGCGGGGCGCTACCGCATTGAAAAACAGATCATCACCGACCCCCACCGGGATACGCTGCTGCAACACATCCATTTTACCGCCCTGCAAGGGGCATTATCCGATTATCGCCTTTATGTTCTGCTGGCCCCGCATTTAAACAACCGTGGCAGCGGCAATACCGCCTGGGTGGAGGAATTTGAAGGCATGCCGACGCTTTTTGCGCAGCGGAAGGGCGCCGCCCTGGCGCTGGCGTGTTCCGCGGCATGGCTCAAGGAATCGGTCGGTTACGTGGGTTCATCCGATGGATGGCGGGATATTGAAGCGCACAAACAAATGACTTGGCAATACACCCGGGCTGAAAATGGCAATGTGGCCATGGTGGCCGAAATTGACCTGACAATGTCGCATGGGGGGTTTGTGCTGGCGCTGGGTTTTGGCGATAGCCCGGAAAGAGCCGCCCGAACTGCCCGAGCCAGCCTGCGCGACGGTTTTAACAAGGTCAAGCATGATTATGTCCATGGCTGGCAGGAATGGATCAAGACGCACGCACCGCCGTTCAAGAGCGAAGCTACCGCGGGTGATCTTTCGGCGGTAAGCTTAGCGGTTTTGCGGATGCATGAATCCAAAACCATGGCCGGCGGTTTCATTGCCAGTCTTTCGATTCCGTGGGGATTCAGCAAGGGAGATGATGATTTAAGCGGCTACCATCTGGTTTGGTCGCGGGACATGGTGGAAGCGGCGGGCGGGTTGCTGGCCGCCGGTGCGCATGAGGACGTGCGCCGGGCGCTGAGCTATTTGCAGGCTACGCAGCAAACGAATGGGCATTGGCCGCAGAACATGTGGGCGGATGGCACACCGTATTGGACCGGCATTCAGATGGATGAAACGGCGTTGCCTGTTCTTCTGGTGGATCTGGCCCATCGACACAACGCTTTAGCCGAGGGCGCTATGGCCCGCTTTTGGCCGATGGTGCGACAGGCTGCGGGCTATTTGGCTCGCAACGGCCCGGTAAGTCCGCAGGATCGCTGGGAGGAAGACCCCGGCTATACGCCGTTTACCGTGGCTGTGGAAATCGCGGCCCTTCTGGCGGCGGCGGATATGGCGGATTTGAATCATGAAGGTACCATTGCGACTTATCTGCGCCAGACCGCGGATGTGTGGCATGCCTCCATCGATCGCTGGATGTACGTGTCCGGTACGGACTGGTGCCGCAAGTACAAGGTGGGAGGCTATTACGTGCGGATTGCCCCGGAGGGGATTGCTCTCGGCGAGTCGCGTTTCCGGGGAAGTGTGCGCGTCAAGAATGTTGCCAGTACCGACGACACCCGCAAGGCCGGCCACTTGATAAGCCCGGATGCTTTGGCGCTGGTGCGTTTTGGTTTGCGATCAGGTGACGACCCGCGCATTGCCGACACAGCCAAAATCATCGACGCATTGCTCAAGGTGGAAACCCCCGCCGGTCCCACGTGGCATCGCTACAACGATGACGGCTATGGCGAACATGAGGACGGCTCACCGTTTGATGGAACTGGGATTGGTCGCGGCTGGCCGCTGCTTACCGGCGAGCGGGCCCATTGCGAACTTGCGGCGGGCCGGGTGGAAGCAGCTCGGCAATTGCTGACTGCGATGGAATCTTTTGCCAACAAAAGCGGCTTTATCTCCGAGCAAGTCTGGGATTCCCCAGATATGCCTAAGCGCGAGCTGTATTTTGGTCGGCCTTCCGGTTCGGCCATGCCGCTGGTTTGGGCTCATGCGGAATACCTGAAGCTGCGCCGTTCATTGGTTGATGGGTGTGTTTTCGACATGCCGCCGCAAACCGTCCGGCGTTACCTCACCGACAAAACCATATCCCCGCGTATGATCTGGCGGTTTAACCATAAGCTGCGAGTCATGCCGGCCGGAAAGCTGCTGCGTATAGAAACAATGGCCCCGGCTGTGATTCACTGGACGGCCGACGATTGGGATACCGTACATGATGTAAAAACCCATAGTCCCGGGCTGCCGGTTCATTTAGCGGATTTGCCAACCGGAGAGATGGCCGAAGGCCGGCAGGTTCAATTTACATTTTATTGGCCGGACGCGGATCGTTGGGAGGGTACGAACTTTGTTGTTCAGATTAGCTCACCCTGCAGTGATGGCCCGGCGCAGAAGGGGACGCCTTGATGGCCCAGACGCGAAAAGGTGACATCCACCTTTTCCATCATGCCGCCAAGCCCCCATCCCCCTGGGACGAAGCGGCAAATGCCAATGGTTGGGCATCAGGCAAAATGCAAATACCTCCACCGCAGCACGCTCTTGGGTCGCCACCAGCATGTTAGTGAACGCCAGGTAGTCGCCCGGCTTGCGGAAAACACGCCTGAGCCCATTCCCGCGGTTGAGCACATGATACATCACGCCGCCCAAATCGACCCATGCGGTTCTCGGCGTAAACCAAATAGCCTATTTCCAGCCTCGCCAAATGTCAATAAAGGTGGATGTCACCTTTTCGTCTCCGTATCGTACGTTCCATGCGGGCCGAAAATTATTTTTGAGATTTTTCTTGACAAACGTCCGAGAACGGTCTACAGTATGTTTATAGGTTAGAGATGTTAAGAGAGCTTGACCTTTCTTTGTGTCCGCGGTGTTTGCGGGCCATTGCTTCGATTCTCTTTATCGTCACAGGGGTAGTGTTATGAGTAAGTGTTTCTATTTCAGCATGGGCGCGGCCTTGGCCGCGGGGTTGGCCTCGGCTGGCTTGGCCCAGGCGAGTATGCTCTCACCGACAGTTGAGATCGCGGTCAACGGCGGAAGTTTTATTCCAATAACCAACCAGTCCGGTACATCGGGTCAGTTCGCTAATTCCGGCGGTTATACTCTCAGCACCAGCGGTCTTAGCTGGTCGAGTATTAACGCCTTGGCCACCAATAGCACCAGTAGCGACAAGGCTAATCTGCAACTCACAATCGACAACCTCGCCGAAAATTCCACCGGCACGGTCACGTATGAAATTCAGGTGACCGACACCGGCTTTACTTTCACGGGGTCTACGGTCTATCTGGAAACTTCCGGCGTACTGGACACCACCACAACCACCCAGAGTGATTTGGTTGCAATGAAATCGGGCGCCGCCAGCGGCACCAGTCCTTACACTTATGCCGACAGTCTCAGCCCGACTAATTCGCCGATCTCCACGAACGCCAGCACCAATACGCAGTCGTATACATTCCGCAGCTCGCAAACCCCTGTGAGTGTCGTCACTCCTTATTCCCTGTCCACGGAATTCAGCGGGAATATGGGGGCCGGCGATATCTTCGGAACGTTGGGGGGATCGACAATTATCAGCACCACCCCGATTCCCGAACCGGCTACCCTTAGCCTGCTGGCCGTCGGCGGCCTGGGCATACTGATTCGTCGCAGAAAATCAGCCTGAATGAATCTGACTGGTCGTAACAGCGCTATAGCCTTAGCCGGCCGTCGGTTGGTCCCAAGGGGCAAGGCGGGAAGGTAGACAAGATCCCCCGCAGGGGGGCATTTTTAGGAAAAGGAGTATTACATGCGTAGGTTCAAGTTTCCACACATTGTTACATTCCTCACCGCCTTGGCGCTGGTTCTCGGCGCCGGGACGATGGCTCTGGCCCAACACCCTCCGGGGCCGCCACCGCACCATCGCGTTTGGCCTAAGGGCAGTATCATCGGCAGAGTGGTGAACTTGCGAGGAAAAC
>JAKATV010000364.1 GCA_021818565.1 Planctomycetota bacterium | reverse complement strand
CCCCGCGCCTAAGCCGGCGGCTTAATCCGCGATAACAGAAAGATTACTTAGGTTTCTTGGCTCCATACTTGGAACGGCTGCGGCGACGAGCTTCCACACCCGAGGCATCCAGCACGCCGCGGACAATGTGATACCGCACGCCCGGCAAATCGCGTACACGACCACCGCGCACCAGAACAATGCTGTGTTCCTGAAGGTTATGGTCAATACCCGGAATATAAGCGGTCACTTCCTTGCCGTTGGAAAGCCGCACACGCGCCACTTTACGCAACGCCGAGTTGGGCTTCTTGGGGGTCATGGTCTTAACCAATAGACACACCCCACGACGTTGCGGCGACGCTTCAAGGTCTTTGACCTTGTTAATGCGCTTAAGGCTGCGTCGCGGATTACGGAGCAATTGATTGATTGTCGGCATAATATACCTTACTTCAGTTCACCAAACACAAGCCCGGTAGTGTAGCCGGAATCCCGGAATCATGCAAACCAACGCGCCAACGGTGACTAATCAAAGGAAATTTAGGGTTGTAGGGCCGTAAAGCCGTCCCACAGCATGCCAATAAATTGCCATAAATCGTCGAATGCCGAGGCTGCAAAGGGCCAATACCCGACCATCGCCGCCACGGAGGCGAGAGGCCTTGCCATAAACACCGAGCCAAACGCGGGTGGGCCGCCGGTGCCTCAACCGCCCCGCCCGATGTCCAGGCGCATTACGCATGAAGATTGCGCTTTTTCTGGCGAGGTCTGGGCGGTGTCGGCTCACCCTCCGGAAAGATTAAGCTCAAAGTGAATGATCGGCGACCCGACATCAGATGTCACTTTAAAGCCCAGTTTTCCGGCCAGCAGGTGCTGGATTTCCATATTCTCCGGCAATGCGGAGGCAAAGACGCGAGAAACGCCTTCTATCCGCGCAATTTTGATAGCCTCTTCCAACAGCGCGGTGCCAATGCCCCGGTTTTGCCAAGCATCAGATACGATCACCGCCGCTTCCGCTTCTGGAGTCCCGCGAATTTTCGACAGGCGGCTTACACCCACAATTTCCGCTATGCCGTCCGTTCGCGTGTGTTGGGCCACCAAGGCAATTTCCCGGTCATAATCATTCATGCATACGCGTACCAATCGCTCGTGTGAAATGCGATCCTCCAATTTCATGATATTGTAAAAACGATGACGGACCGTCTCATTAGATAACGAATGATGGAACTGGATCATCAGTGGTTCATCCTGCGGCATAATGGGCCGCAGAAGTATGGACTGGCCATCGTCGGTAATTACTGTGTGAACGTATTGCGTGGGATAGGGACGAATCGCCGGTCGCGGCAATGCCGAATCGGCCACATCGGCACTGTGTAATATCACACGGGCATCCAGGGCGATCAACTTGTCCGCACTGACCAGCAGCGGATTTATATCAATTTCCTTGATGCGCGGATTTTCAATCACCAGCGTACTAAAGCGAACCAGAATGCGCTCCAACTCGGCAACATCCACGGCCGCCCGGCCACGAATGCCTGCCAGAGCTTTGCTTATTTTCGTCTGGTTAATCATCTGCCGAGCCAGGGTGGAATTCAGCGGCGGCAATCCCAATGCGCGGTCGCGGAATAATTCAACCATTTGACCGCCGGCACCGAACAAAAGAACCGGGCCGAATTGCGCATCGATGGAAGAGCCGAGAATTAATTCATAAGCATCGGTAAACCGTACCATCGGTTGGACGGTTACGCCCTGAAATTGTGCGGCGCTGGCGCGGGCGGTGACGGAGGCTTGGATTTTTTCAAATGCTTGTTTTACCCCAGCCGCCGTGGCCAGATTTAATAGCACGCCGCCGACATCGGTTTTATGGGAAATAGTTTTGGAGAATACTTTGACCACCACGGGATAGCCGATTTTTTCCGCAGCCGCCACCGCCTCCTGGGAAGTGGCTGCGATCAGTGTGGGAGTAACGGGAATGCCATAAGCTTCCAGCAGTCGCTTGGATTCCGGCTCAGTTAAGGTGGTGCGCTGTTCACGTTGCGCTTCAGAAAATATCGCTTCAATACTCACGCGGCTTTGCGAATCCAGAGATTTTTCGCCCCCGGACCGGGGAGTTTGGTAGAGTGCTTTAAGGGTGCGGTCATACTGCCAAAGATAGTTAAACGCGGTGGCGGCGGCATCCGGGTAGGCGAAGGTGGGAATGCCCGCACGGTTAAGAATTTCTTCGCCGGCTCGCACCATCGGGCCGCCCATCCAGCTTGCCAGCACCGGTTTGGACTGCGCCTTGGCGGCGGTAATCAGAGCTTCAGCGGAACGGGTGGCGTCGGTCATATCCTGCGGCGTTAGAATTACCAGCATGCCATCGGCATTGGGATCGCGCGCGGCGATTTCCAGGGACTTGGCATAACGCTCGGGCGAGGCGTCGCCCAGAATATCCACAGGATTGCCATGCGACCATGGCCCAGGCAGCAGCGTGTTGAGTTCCTTCATCGCTGATTCAGAAAGTTTGGTCAGTTCACCACCGCCCTGAATTAGTGCGTCCGTGGCCAGCACGCCCGGGCCGCCGGCATTTGTCAGAATAGTCAGATGGCGGCCTTTGGGGCGGGACTGATTGGCCAGAACTTCCGCCAGATCAAACAACTCGCTGATTTCATTGACGCGTTGCACACCCACGCGACGGAATACCGCATCCAGCACTTCATCTGAGCCGGTCATAGAACCGGTGTGGCTTGCGGCCGCGGCAGCGGCGGCAGCGGTGCGTCCCGCTTTGATGACAATAATGGGTTTGGTTAAAGCGACTTCGCGGGCGGCAGAAATAAATTGACGGGGATTGCCGATGCTTTCCATATAAATCAGGATGGCTCTGGTGCGTGGATCGTCGCCGAGATGGTCAATAAGATCTCCAAATCCGACATCCAGCATGGATCCTAATGAAACAAAGGAGCTAAAGCCGATCTGTTCGCGCAACGACCAATCCAGAATGGCGGTCAGCAGCGCACCGGACTGTGATAAAAATGCGATGGAACCGGGCCGGGCGATGCCATGGGCAAATGAGGCGTTTAAGCCGATCAGGGGATTTTGCACGCCCAGACAGTTTGGCCCGATAATACGCATGGAATAGCGTCGGGCATGCACGGCAATTTGCTGTTCCAATGCGACGCCAGGTGCACCGAGTTCCTTGAAACCCGCGGAAATAATGATCGCTCCCGGAATGCCCGCGATTCCACATTGCTCAATCAAATCCGGCACGCTTTGCGCGGGCGTGCAGATAATCGCCAGATCAATGCGTTCCGGCACATCATGAATGGTTGGATAAGCCTTAATTCCCAGCACACTGGGGCGTTTAAGATTCACCGGGAAAACCGTTCCCCCGAACGGCGATGAAATCAAATTCCACAGCAGCGTGCGCCCCACGGAGCCGGGCGTTTCCGTGGCACCGATGACCGCAATATTCTGTGGATTTAACAACGGCTGCAACGGACGACGAACATGTTTTGAACCGGGGTCGTTAGTTTTTTTTGCGGCAAGTACTGTCACGGCAGACTCCTTTTAACAATCACAGTTCGGCTCAAACGACCGACCGTGAGGACAATCAGAAGCATACTATTTTGCGGCTCCGCGTGATATAAGGCACTTACTGAATTGGCGATAGGGAATTCACCGATTCATGAGACGGTAAAATGGGGTGAGCCTAGTGCCCTGTTCCGGTCATAATTACGGGTTGACGGAGGGCCAAGGGGTTGTGGGCGCGAAGCGAGGAGGATTGCGTATGATGCATACGTTGACGACGAGCGACAAAGCCCGCGGCCTCTTGGCCCCCGCCCGAAGGGTTGGCCTTAAACCGGCCATCTGCGGCGTCGCGTCGGCTCAAGGGGTTTACGAACCCGGTTCTCACCGCCGACTCCTTGCATCTGGCCGGTTTAAGGCCAATCAACCCGTAATTATGACCGGAACAGGGCACTAGATAGAATTGCGCATTTTCGCGGCGGATTATAAAGCGGGGGGCACCGGGTTCCCTGAAGCCTGTCCGAGTCGTATCGAAAAACGCCACCCCTCGCGCCTGTTTTGCGTCGCCGGCGCGGCCGTTATTCATTTGCCCGAGAGCTTCTGCTGCAATTGTAAATAGGTTACAACCAGACGGATGTAATCATAAGAAACAGTCTGATCAAGGGCCAAAAAAATGGGTTTTAAGCGATCTATACCATGCTGCTTACAAGCATCGGCGACGCGAGTGAATGTAGCATCCGGCCCCCATGCCGCGAGGGAAGCGGGCTTTTCGGCGGTAATATATTCCGCCAGATACTCCACAACCGTACTGTCCGTACGATTCAGTACTTCCGCAACCTGCTTAATGGATTTGCCTTGCGCAAATAGCTGGAACGCTTTATCTTTAGCGGCATTGGGGCGGCTATTTACCCCAGGCTTGGTTATGGTTGGGGCGCGAGGCTCGGATATATCAGTCGACACGTTATGAATGTGGCAATAATCTTTAATAAGGGGAATAATGGTATCACCCAGCGATTTGAGCTTCGCTTCACCGATGCCGTAAATCAGACGCAGGGCCTCAAGCGTGGTGGGGCGCACGCGCGCCAATTCACGCAATGTCGCATCCGAAAGAATTACATACGGCGGCACACCGCGCTGGGCCGCGATCTGTTTGCGCATGGCTCGCAAAGAATCAAACAGCGCATGATCCACGCCCTGCCAGGATACTTCTTTGCTGCGGGACTTGCCGGATTCCTCAGCCGATTTTTGCACCAGTTGAATTAGCCGCACCTGTCGGCGGCCTTTCATAACGTCCAGCGACGCGTGATTCAATTTCAGAATCGGCGCGGATCGCCCCTGCTGCAGGATCATATTTTCCTGCGTCAGCACACCTTGTCCGACCAACTGATAAACGAAATTTCGCAGATCCGCCTTAGCGTGATCCTTCAGCAGGCCATGCACGGAGAGTTGATCATGTTTAAGCTGGCGGATTTTTTCCGTGTTTTCCCCCCGTAAAATCGCTAGTATGTGCCCCACACCAAAGCGCTGGTCAGTGCGGGCTACCGTTGAAAGAATTTTTTGCGCAATGACCAACGCGTCCGCGACCGGTTCGGTATCTCCCAAACAATGATCACATGCCTGGCAGGAAAGGTTTGTGCCCGGGGTTGTTTCGGAATCCTGCGCGGGCGGCATATAGCGCTGACCGAAGTATTCCACCAGCGCCTTGTGCCGACATACCGCGCCCCGCGCGAAGCGATCCAGGTCATCCAGGTGGCGTAAGGCGGTGGGAACATAATCCGCACTGACTGGTGTGCCGGCGAATTTTGCTTCGGCGGCCGAGTTTTCAATCAGGGATTTCCAAGTCATGACATCCTGACCGGAATAAAGCAGCACACATTCCGCCTCCAAGCCATCGCGGCCGGCGCGACCGGTTTCCTGCTGATAAGCCTCAATGGATTTAGGCATACCGGTATGAAGTACAAAACGGATGTTCGAGCGATCAATGCCCATGCCAAATGCGATGGTCGCCACGATAAGATCACATTGCTCCCGGGCAAATTCTTCCTGCACTTTGCGGCGGATTTCGGCTGTCATACCCGCGTGATATCCCAGTGCCTTCGGGCCGCCGCCCTTGTTGCGAACGTTCAGTGCAGCGACAATATCGTCCACATCCCGGCGTCGCAGACAATAGATAATACCCGCCTCATCTTTATGGCGATCCAGCACTTCCTGTATCTGCGCCATCATATCCTTACGCGGCAGTACACGGTATATCAGATTGGGACGGTCAAAATTTCCCACCAGGCGCACCGGATCATCCAGTTGCAACTGCTGGGCAATATCCGCGCGGACCGGTTCCGTGGCAGTGGCGGTGAAAGCATGAATGGAACAGCCGGGAAATAACATTTTGAGATTGGAAAGCCGCCGATACTCCGGGCGGAAATCATGCCCCCAGTGGCTCACGCAATGCGCTTCATCAATAGCGAATGTTTGCACGCCTGAATCACGCAGCAGTTGCACAAATGCCCCCCCATCCAGTGATCCGCCGCCGCTTTGTTGCCCCACGAGTTTTTCCGGAGAAACAAACAGCATATCCAACTGGCCGCTGCGCAAATCGGATGCGGTTTGGCGGCGCTGATCCGGAGTCAGCGAAGAATCCATTTGGGCCGCCGCCACGCCCAATGTACGAAGCGAATCCACCTGATCCTTCATCAAGGCAATGAGCGGTGAAACCACCACCGTAGGCCCACGGCCGCAGCGGGCCAGATGAATTGCCGGGGCCTGATAACACAACGATTTTCCGCCGCCGGTGGGCATCACCACCACCGAATCTCTCTTGGCCAGCACCGCTTCCATGGCCTGCTGCTGCAAGGGGCGCAGCTGGCGGTATCCCCAAATTTCTTCAATAAGCGCCAGTAAATCCGGAAGCGAAACAGTGGCGGTATCAGACATCACAGCCCTCCAAAGCGGAAATTTTACCTTCTGTGGAAGCCCAACGCCAGATGTTGCGTTATTTGGCGTTTACAAATTCTGGCAGAGGAAGCACATCGACATTCTTCGCCAGGGCATAACGCCGTGTACCGGGGTACACCACGTGCAGGTGATCTAATTTAAGGCCTGCTAAAGCATGGCGGATAGACGGCGTCATAGTGGGGGCATCCATACGCTTGCACTCCACGCCGATGCGCTTTCCACCCTTGAATAAAAGTAAATCCAGCTCCGTCCCATTGTGCGTAGCCCAGAAATACGCCTCTGCGGGTTGAAAACATTTGATAATCTCCTCCACCGCATACCCCTCCCATGACGCTCCAACCTTGGGGTGCCCCTCCAAATCGCGATGATTGTTGATATTTAACAGAGCGTGCAACAAGCCGGAATCACGCACATACACCTTCGGGGCCTTGACCTGTCTTTTGCCAAGATTCTCGAACCATGGCCGCACTTGCCGCACCATAAACACATCGCTCATCAGGTACAGATAACGCCGCACCGTGGTCTCGTTAATGGCCAAAGCCCGACCGATTTCCGCGGAATTCCAAATCTGCCCGTGGTAATGCGCCACCATCATCCAAAACCGCCGCAGGGTGGCCGCGGGAATGCTCACCCCCAACTGCGGCATATCGCGCTCAAGAAAAGTCTGCAGAAATTGCGTCCGCCACGTCAGCGAATTCGTATTGCCCTGCTGTGCCAACTGCAACGTCGGGATGAGCCTCGTGCTTTCGCACCACATTTCGATTCCAACGGGTGATTTTTAATTCATTCGCAGCCCATTCTCACGCGTTAGCGGCAGAGCTTAGTTGCAACACGCAGCTATGGAAAAATCCGCGCTGCGATCCTTTGGCTTGGTCATCAGTAAGGCATCGCCTATTATTGATACGTATGAAGATGGATGGCTCACTAACAGACCGTTTGATGCTGCAAATGAAATCCGTGTCGGGGGGCTTTAACCCCGGCGATACGACGGTATGCACAGCTCCCGCGCGGATGGATGTGTTAGGTGGACTATCATTGGAAGCGGGCGGGGTGGTGGCGCAGATGGCGTTGCCCTGCCGCGCCGGGGTGGCGCTACTTTGGCGCGATGACGACAAAATGATTTTCATGGGGCGGCAGCATGGTCAAAAACATCAACCGGTCATTTTGCCTCGAGCCGCTGTTTTCTCTCCTGGCAACCAATCCGGTGATCCTGTCATCGCAAGGGCGAACGACCCGCCATCCGCTTGGACCGCCCCGTTACTTAATGTGTTTCAGTCGCTGATCAACAAGGGGTTTGCTATTTCACCAAAGGCAAGTGCCCGCGGTGCGATAGGAGCAACGGTGGTGGTGGATTCCGATATACGTGCGGGATCTGGCCAGGCTGCATCTACAGCGGTCACCGCAGCTCTGTTGCAGGCCGTAAATGTAAGCTGCGGTTTGTCGCTAAGTGCCATTCAAAAAGCGGGGATTATCAGCGAGGCGCAGCGCGCAGCGGATGGCAATCACGGACATATGGTGGATGCATTGACTGTATTATCCGCACAAGACGGTCCACCGGCACATTTATTACGTTATAGCGCCCAGCCGCATTCTCTACTGGGGCAGATACCACTTTCAAAGGATATTCGGATACTGGCGTTGGATACGGGGGTGACCAGAGCTACGAACCGGGATATTTTCGGGGATTTTCATCTTACCGGTGCCATGGGCGCAAAAATTATTGAGACCATTTATCGCGATCTGGGACAGCGGCATAACCCGGTCCATGGATATTTAGGCAACGTTTCACCGGAGTTATACCGCCGATATTTCCGATCCATGTTGCCCCGGCGCGTACGCGGTGCGGATTTTCTTAGAACCTACGGAGCGCTTGATGCCTCAGCGGGTGAAATTGTTCCGAATAACATGTATGCCATCCGCACCACGCTGGATCATTTAATCAACGAATATGAACATGCCGAGCATTTTCTTCAGGCGATGGAGGAATTATCCGAATCATCAACTGACACAGCATTAACTGCGCAGCGGCAGTTAATTATGCAGCGCGCGGGCCGCCTGTTGTTGGCGTCCCACCACAGTTATCGCTTGCGGCTGCAATTATCGTGTCCGCAGGCGGATTGGCTGGTGGATCAGTTTTCCACAGCAGGCCCCAAGGCCGGCGCGTATGGCGCGCGGATTACCGATTGCGGTGGCGGTGGAACCGTCGCCGTTTTGCTGGATACTTCGGATCATGCAATGGATGCGCTGTTATCCATTATCAGCCGATACAAAGATGAAATGGCAATGGAAGTAATTGTGCGGGAGGCGGGAATTGCCGGCAGCGCCGGAGCATTGATATGACGATGACGGATTGCAACGTAAATGCCGCAAGCAGCGGGCGGGAATTAGCAGTTCGTCTGCTCGGCGCATTTGGCTACGAAACGGTTTGTTTTCAAACCCTGCAAGCCGGAATGAATCTCTGGTTTTCGAAAAACAGTTTGGGAATGGTAGGATTTGTAGAGTCCGGCAGACACCTGATTACCGTGGGAAGCCCCGTTGCCGATAGCGATAGAATTGGCGAAATTGCGGAGGAATTTGAAGGCTTCGCGCATCAGAGGCGGCGGCGGGTATGTTATATGTGCGTGGAAAACCGAAACATTAAGCGATTGGCAGCCGCGGGCCGGGGGCAATTAATTATTGGCGCGATCCCAGTTTGGAATCCGGCCCGTTGGCCCGAGATGAAATCCCATAATGCGCGGCTGCGCTATCAGATTGCCCGCGCAAAACGAAAATGCGATGAGGTAACTGAAATTACCCCATCGCACGCGGCGAGATCAGGAGCT
>JAKATV010000037.1 GCA_021818565.1 Planctomycetota bacterium | reverse complement strand
TTAGCTATCCATTACTCACCCTTGCGCCACTGGGTATTGCTACCCCGTGCGACTTGCATGCCTTAGCCACGCCGCCAGCGTTCACTGTGAGCCAGGATCAAACTCTTCAATTAAATGTCGTTTTTCCGATGACTCGTGCCTTGCGGCCCTTTTATCGGATTCGTACAAGTTTGAAGGTTTGCCTATTGGCAAAGCCTAATATCGGACAACTCCCGGATTTGCACCCGGCATTCTTCCGACTCGCTTCATATTACCCAACCGGCTAGAGTTGTGTAACCGAAGCGATACTCAGGATTCTCAAAAGTGACTTGGCTTGCGTTACAGATGCAGGGAGTGCATCCGTAACGACTTTTCAAATCGACTTGCACACGAGAATGCCTGAATGGCAAGCTTGTTGTTGCTTGCCTTTTCATGACGCAGGCCGTTCCGCTAAAACTTCTCGCGAAGTTTTGTGCATGCGGTTCCAGCCTGCCACATCCTCGTGGCGTCCTTAACCATGTTTACTTGTCAAAGAGCAAAGCAAATAAGCTTCCACAACTCTTTCCAACCAACCTTCGGGACAAGAAATCCCGCGGCTGACCTTATGAGCCGTCTTCAACACGAAAAGCTTTTTTGGATCAAAGCCCGGTGTTGGTCCCTGCGGCAACTTTCGTTCCCATCAGGGAGGAACTATGTTACCAAGGGTTTTGTTTATGTCAAGCGTGCGTCAAAATTTTATTTTTCCGCCGCCGCAACTTTTGTTTCAGACAAACTCTTTTGTCCTGCACAAAAGCCGCATCAGAAGCACCCAATCACCTAAGCGACCAGATGAACATCCGATGGACGAATAATAGCAGAACCTTAAAAAAACGCAACCGGATCGCAACTATTTTTATGAATCCTTTACACACAACACCCTGACGCGAAGACCCAACGACCGGCAGACTACCATGCACAGAACCCGGAATGTCTAACACCACATCCGGTAGAGGTAGTACCGGACCGCAAATGTAATTGGAATTTGGGAATTAGGATGACGCAGTTGATATTTGGTGTCGCTCATCTGGCATATTCTGAAAGATTTTTACCCCGGTTTTAGCCGAAAGGCGAACTCGCGGCGTTTCGTCCGGTGTTCTCCACCATCTGCGGAGCCGGCGGCTTTATGAAGTTTTCGCGCCGGTACCGCCACTGCACGCACGAGGTCAAGGGTATCGTTACCATCAGCCTAAGCCCTCGCCAGGCCTGCTCGATTGAGCCGGGCCGCCGTCGGCCGCCCGGTTCCCATAAGCAGCGCTCATGATGCGGACGATATCCGCGACCGTGTTCGCCGTGTCGTGAACCTCCTGCAGGACATCGTCAACGCCGGGGTCGTCGGTACAATATTGGTCGCCCATTATGAGCCGCGCGCCCAACACGACCTCGAAGGCGTAGGGAATGTGTGTACCAAGAAAGATTCTCAGTGAGCGTTCAGAATCTCCAGGCGCGATCTTCTTCGCGGGAACCCCGTAGATACGACTGAAAGCCAATCTCGTGGCTTCCACGACGCGTAGATCGAGTTGGCCGCTCGGATCTACGCTGGACGCGAACTCCTCAGTAGCAATCAGGACCCGACGCCGGAAAAGCGACGGTCTGCAAAGTCGGCCCATGGCGGAATATAACGGAGCGACCAGGAACAGTCCGAGGAGCGGCAGTAATGGCACCACTCCGCGGGGACCGTTCCCGAAAGCTGCATCGCACATCAGTGCAAGCCAACTAGCCAGCAACCCCAAAACAAGAACGCGGATGAACCATGACCGCGAACGCCAGACAAACGGCTCTTTTGGATTGGCAAGAGGGACCCATACCCGTTGCATGTACCCTATGCCTGTGCATTGTGGGTTCGTCACCATGTTGAGAATTCGCTTGAAGGGAAAGCTGTCGAATCGCGAAATCATATTACCTCATCCAGTGTGGCAGTAACGGCCGCAGGTTGGCCTTCGAGTGAGTCATGTGCGAAAATCTAGGGACGGTCGCCTGTGTCTTCACACCCGGCCTAGGTGATGGTACACTGTTCTTCATGCCTCGGACCGCTCGCATTGTCATCCCCGGAATACCCCATCACGTTACCCAGCGTGGAAATAACCGTCAAGCGGCTTTTTTCCGTCGATGATGATCGCCGGGCCACGCAAACCGGCAGGCCACGAAAAGATACAACAACCTGATCCGCAGGGGTAAAGAACCGCGCCCACTCCGGATTAATGGACGGCTGTCCCGAGTGCCATAAACGATCCAGAGCGTCATAATTCCACGGCAAGGTCACGGTGTCAGGGCTGCCGTCCGTGTTAAGAGCATCTCGGAGGCGGCGTCTGAATGTAAGCTCATCGTAACGGCGTGTCATGGCACCTCCGATTGAGACAGTTTCGCCAGATTATTCAGGTCTTATAAAAACCTCTGCGCCGCCTGGGGATCAGAGGCGAACCTGATGAAGGTCATGGCCATCGCCACGCGCGAAGCGGCACCTATTGCAAGCGGGTACGTACTGATGCGAATCGCGACGAGGCTCGCAAGATCGGCGATCGCCGAGAGCGTTCCGGCGATTGTGAAAGCATGCCCGTTCAAATTGCTTGAACTATTCGGATCACCGCCGGTGAAGGCGTAGGGCAGGTCAGCCATTGGATTGGCCTGCGAGCCGCTGTAACCGTAGTCGGCTTGCGTGAAACTGCCGGTGCCCGTGTCGAAATATCTTGCGTGGTCGTAATAATTCCCGCTGGCCGCGTCGAACGGCATGGAATTATACAGATACGTGGGCAATTCCGTCGCGGCGTTGAAGCCAAGCGTATTTGCAAACCCGTCGTAGTTCATGTCCTCAACCACCTTGCCAGTGGCGTCGGTCACAATCCGCGTGTTGCCGTGGGCACCGGCGCTTCGCTCAATGGCCAATGAGTAATGAGCAATGATCAAATCATTGGAAGTTCGGCGTTTCTGATTTGTGATCCGTGATCGTTGATCAAGGAAGTTCACCCCAGATTCCCTTGTTTTTCCGGCGGCCGGGGCATGCACAACGAGCCGGTCTTCCATCAGGCCACGAATTTCGTCGCGCGTGATAATGATATCGTGAACCACCTTTCCGGCCACCGCCGCAAACAGATATCCAACTTCCGGATTCACCGATAGGATCGCACGCGGGCACCCGATGATGGTGCCTGTCGCCTTAACGAGTTCGCGATAGGTAAATGTTTCGGGGCCGATGGCCTGGACAATACGGTTTGTGCTATCGCCCGCGCAGCGCACCGCCAGCTCCGCCAGATCATCCACGTAAATCGGTTGCAATTTGTATCGGCCATCGCCAAACACCCCAAACACGGGCAGGTGCCGTAACACCCATGCGATATTATTAATCAGAATATCCGAAGGCATCAGTAACCGCGTGGAGCGTTTCAGCGTTCATCGTTTGACCCATCCCAGGAAAAGTAATTTCCTCTTCCAATTATATCCCAGTTCCCAGAAGCCTGTCAGAGTAATCGCCGGGTTGCTGTACATTGCTCGGGCAGGCGGTAAAGCTGAATAAAAGCGGGTGGGGATCCCGATAAATATCGGGATCCCCCAGAGCCGGCCGAAAAAATTTCCACACCCGGGAATATAAGTTTGCGAATTTCGCTGGCCTCGGTTGGCGTGGGACTGTAAAATCAGTCCACAGCGTTGCCGATGGCACAAATCCGGGCATTGGTGGAAGCATGTTGTGCGTTTCCACCCCATCGTAATGCGGATACTACGGGGCGATTTTGCATGAAAATTCTTCATGTGCTTACAGATATGCGTATCGACAGTGGGCCGTTGGCCCTTTCGGTTTGCGGCATGGCCGAAGCGGTGGCTGCGCGTGAACATGATGTAAGCATTGTTTATTTAAAGCGCGAGGGCACGGTCCTGCAGCCGCAGGGTGTGCTGGTGCGAGGGTTCGCTACCGACAGCAACACGGGGCGTATGCCCAGTAGAGATTTACGCGCGTACCTGCAACAGAACGTGCGGCATTTTGATATTGTTCATATTCACGGCCTGCGTCATAGCGCGGGCAGTGACGCCGCGGCGGCCGCCCGACAGGCAAACATTCCGTACATTCTGGCACCGCACGGACAACTTGAGACGGGAGCCGATGCCGGCGGCGGCCTGATGAAGTCGCTTAACTGGCTGCTGAAGGATTCAGCGCTGCTGCACCATGCCGCGGCCATTCAGTGTCTGAATATTTCGGAAATGAAGCACTCATCGGCCCTGGCGAATCTCAAAAATACGATTATCGGTAATGGTATTCCGGCGGCGGTTTGTGAAAACCTTCCAGCGCGCGGCTCCTGGCGCAATGAAATTCAATCCACACTGGGCAAGCCAGATCGTCCGCTGGCTTTATTTCTGGGAAATATTGAACCGAAAAGCGGTCTTGAACGGTTGTTGCCGCACTGGCCGGTGATTCTCCGGCAGCAACCGGACCTGATTCTGGTGATCGCGGGAACCGGGGAAAAATCTTACATCGATATCCTTAATGCGTTGATCAAGAAACACAATTTAACGGGACATGTGGTGTGGACCGGTGAGCTGACGGGTTTGGCGAAATGGCGCACGCTGGTGGATTCTGATGTCTTTATTCTTCCGGCCCATCAGGCGACTTCATCGTCGGCGATTATTGAGGCCATGGCTGCGGGCCTGCCTGTGGTACTCACGCGCGAATGCCATTTTGATGAAGTTGAAGCCCATCAGTCGGGCGTGATTATTGAACATGGCGATATGGCGGCGTTTGTAACGTCGGTTGCGGAACTGCTGGGCAACCAGGAAATTCTCACTTCCATGGGGGAAAACGCTAAAAAACTGGTGCAGTCCCACTTTACCTGGGAAGTCACCGGCGAAAAACTGGAACGCCTTTACGAATCCCTGGCTTTGCACACAGACATACCCCCGGACTTGCTGCCGCCCGGCGATCAGCCATAATTAGTCTTTTACATGAGGAGCGGAACATGGGTACCACTTTAACGGAGTATCGGCCGGCGGACATCCGGAACATTGTATTAATCGGCCACAGCGGCGCGGGGAAAACCACCCTGGCGGAGGCCATTGCGCACCGCTGCGGGGTTATTACGCGCATGGGCAATATTGAGGAAGCCAACACCGTCTCAGATTTTGAACCTGAGGCACGGCGACATAAACACTCCACCAATTCCACCGTGATGTTCGCCAATTTTGAAAATCGGGAAATTAATCTTATTGATACGCCGGGATACCCGGACTTTATCGGGCACGCTCTGGCGGCCATGCCGGCGGTGGAAACGGCGGTGGTTGTCGTGGATGCTCTGCGCGGTGTGGAATACAACACGCGTCGGCTTTTTCATGCGGCGGGGGAAATGGGCCTGGCGCGGATGATCGTTGTAAACAAACTGGATGCCGCCACCGATTTGCCCGGTCTGGTGGCCCAATTGAAAGCCACATTTGGCACGCCGTTACATTGTATTAACCTGCCCACCGCCGGCGGAAACGATGTCGTGGACTGCTTCGACCATGACGCCGGAAGTACGGATTTTGGCGATGCGGCGGCCATCCACGCGGAAATGGTCGAAGCTGTGGTGGAAATGGACGACGCCCGGCTGGAAGACTATCTGGCGGGTAAAAAGGTTGATCCCGCGGAACTGCGAAGCTGTTTTATTAAGGCCATGAATGCCGGCCATGTGATTCCGATTCTTTTTGTCTCCGCAAAACAGGAGGTGGGAATTGATGATCTGCTGCATATTCTTGTGGAAGAAGCGCCTTCCCCGGTATCGGGCCGCATGAAGCGGCTGCAACGGGCCAATGCGGAAAAACCCGAACAGATGGAAACGCTGGAAATTCAAAGCGATCCCGCCGCCCCTCTGCTGGCGCAGGTGTTCAAAGTCACCACCGACCCCTATGTCGGCAAGCTCTGCATGATGCGGATATTGCAGGGCAAACTCGACGCCAATACGGCATTTGTCTATGGTCAGGATAAAAAAATGCACCGGGCCGGACATGTGTTAAAAATCGAGGGGCGCGATCATCCCGAATCTTCCGTGGCGTATGCGGGAGATATTGTTGCTGTCGCCAAGCTTGATGATCTGCATGTCAATGAAATTGTCCATGCGCCTGCCGCGTTAAACAACCTCCACGCCATTCTGCCGCGCTTTCCCACACCGATGTTTTCCATGGCTGTTGCGCCAAAATCCCGCGGAGACGAGGCGAAAATTTCTTCAGCGCTTTCCAAACTCACAGAGGAAGATCCGACCTTTCGCACATCGCATGATCCGCAAACCCATGAACTGATCATTCACGGTTTAGGCGATCTGCATTTGCGCGTCATGCTGGAAAAGATGAAAAATCGCTTCAACCTGGATGTCACCGCCGCCCCGCCGCGCATCGCGTACCGGGAAAGCATCACCACGAGAGCCGAGGGGCACTACCGGCACAAAAAACAGTCCGGCGGAGCGGGGCAATTTGGTGAAGTATATTTGCGAGTTGAGCCGCTGGAGCATGGCCGAGGGTTTGAATTCGTTAATGAGGTGTTTGGGGGCGCTATTTCCGGGCCGTTTATTGCGTCGGCGGAAAAAGGGATTCGCGACGCCCTGGAGCACGGCCCGATCGGGGGGTATCCGGTACAGGATGTGCGGGTGACCATTTATGATGGTAAAACCCATCCGGTTGATTCCAAAGATATCGCGTTTCGTATTGCCGGGAAATATGCGTTCCTATCCGCATTGCAAAAAGCCCACCCCACGCTGCTGGAACCCATGGTAACATTGGAGGTGGTAGTTCCGGAATCGCATCTTGGCAGCGCCACCGGTGATCTTAACGGGCGGCGCGGGCGGGTGAATGCCACCGATTTATTACCCGGCGGGATGGCGGCGATTCATGCCACAGCCCCGCTTTCGGAGTTGGGGCAATATGACAATCAATTGCGCAGCGCCACCAGCGGCCAGGGCAGCTTTTCCATGGAGTTTTCGCATTACGAAACCGTTCCACCGATGATTCAGGCGAAAATATCCGCCCAATACCAAGCCCCGGTGGAGGAATAAAAAGCCGGTGGCTGTGTGGGAGACAACCACCGGCGTTCGTGGGGGAGAAGGAAGGAACTTTGCCACGGGAAGCCGTGGGAAACTTCACCGTGACAATGAGTATACGCAGGGGTCTTCGGGCTGGTTCAAAATAATTATTTTTTTCTTGGGACCCTCGACAAATGGCAAAAATCGCCTCTTCAACCACCACCCGCGCATCGCCCCGGTGCTCTGTTAAATCGGCATTTCGGGATCCCCAGAGGTGGGAATCAGACAATTGAGGGGATTGCACCATGTGGGAAACAATGGATTTTGGCGATTCCAGCATAATCGTGGCACCGGTAGCGGAAATCATGAAGCAGCCCGGAAGAAAGGTCTCGATAAAATAAAGTTGTCAGACCTGATCGGAAGATGGTAATCCCGGTTTATTGCCCGTGGCTTTACTGAAAGTGGTATTGGACAACTCTTTATTTCCAAGCAGTTACCGGCCACAGACCCACTGTTGCATGATAGGAACCCGGACGCAGCATAACAAGCTCTTGTGAAGCAGTGGGGATCGGCACTGGGGGCACTGGTTTGCAAAATCCGGTGCTAACGGCTAGTTTGCACGTTGGTGTTGTTATGCGTAAATCCTTATCTTACCCGTCTTCTCCGGCTGATCGTGTGGTGCGTCAGGCGGTGAAACTGCGGCGGCAATTGCATCAGATTCCCGAATTGGCGTATGAAGAACGGGAAACCAGTGATCTGGTGGCGGCGGAATTGACTCGACTGGGCATACGTTTTCAACGCGGTTTAGCCGGCGGAACGGGCATCTTGGCGGAAATGGGTGATGGGGACCGGTGCGTGGCCCTGCGGGCGGATATGGATGCATTACCGGTAACCGAAGGTACCAAAGTTGCCTGGAAAAGCCGGCGGCCGGGGCGTATGCACGCCTGCGGCCATGATGGCCACATGGCGGTTTTGCTGGGAACTGCGGCTAATCTGGCAGCCCACGGCCATAAACTTATGGGACGGGTCAAGCTGCTTTTTCAGCCTGCGGAAGAGGGCCGTAACGGGGCCTTGCGGATGTGTGAGGATCATGTCCTGGATTCTCCGCCGGTGCAGGCAATTTTCGGCCTTCACGGTTGGCCGGAACTCACTGTCGGGCAGGTCGCTTCGCGTAGCGGCTGTCTGCTGGCGGCGGTGGATACGATTGTTATTGAGATTCGCGGCGTGGGCACCCATTCGGCCTATCCGCACAAAGGAAAAAATCCGATTCAATGTGCCGCGGCAATAATGGCGGAGATTTCATCGGCGATTCATACGCGCATTGCCCCCACCGATACCGTGGTCTTCACCGTTGGAACTTTCAACGCCGGGCAGGCCAGCAATGTCGTGCCGGATTGCGCCAGTTTCAGCGGCACATTGCGAACACTTACGGCAGCCGTTCGCAAGCAGACCCTTACTGTTATTCGCGAAGTCAGCCGCACGCTGGCAGCGGTGCATGGCTGTCAGGCCCGTGTGCAATTAACCAGCGGTACACCAGCCACCATTAACAGCAACGCTGCGCATGATTTTTTTCATCGCACGGCGGCCGTTGCTTTGGGCCGGGAAAATGTGCAGGTGCTGGATCAGCCATTTCTGTGGAGTGAGGACTTTGCTTATTATCTGCGGCGTGTGCCGGGATGCTTTTTTGTGCTTGGCACGCGCCCGCGCGGCCGTAAAACCTACCCCATGCTGCATAACCCGCAGTATGAATTCCCCGATTCCGCGGTAGCAACGGGCATTGGCATTTTGTCCGCGCTGGCGATGAATTTCCTCTCTGAAAGCTGATCCGCAACCGGAGTAATCGATATGGGCTTTTCGTGTCGTTATGCCAGGTTCCCATCCCAGCGGATGTGCCGAAGTTTTCTGTTGGCGATTCTGGGATGCTTTTTCCTGTCGGCGCGCATGGCCCCCGCCTTAACACCCCAGCAAATCGCAGTGATTGTCAATGGAAATATTCCCGGGTCCTGGCAGGTGGCCAGATATTACATTAAAGCAAGGAACATTCCCGCCACTCATCTGATCGTGCTGAATTTGACCAACCATAACGTCAATGACGTGCCCGCGGCCTATTATACCCTGCGTATCGCCCGTGCCATCAGGGAAATTCTCCGGCAGCGCCATTTGGTCCGGAAGATTAAATGTCTGGTAACCACGTATGGAATTCCTCTGCGCGTTGAGCCGCCGATCCCCTCGGCAGATCATATGCGGGAACTGGCTCGCGTGGAA
>JAKATV010000233.1 GCA_021818565.1 Planctomycetota bacterium | reverse complement strand
TTTGCCGGTACCTGGACGAGTGCCAAATTTCCGCCTTCATCCTGCCAGCTTTCCATATTAGAGCCGCGGGCGGCACCATTTTTTCCGTAAGTAACCGACAAATCCTGCCGCCATTGTGATTGCATGGCGGACAGGGCGATGCGATCCTGCGGGCGTCGGGGTCCCGCCAGGGATGGCTCTACGCTGCCAAGGTCCAGTTCCAGCGTGCTGGAATACACAATGTGGTGGCTCTCGTCCCGCCACAGGCCTTGGATTTTGGCATACTGCTCAACGGTTTTAATTAAATTCTCATCGCGGCTGGATAAGCGCATATAGGTTAAGGTCTGCTCATCAATTGGGAAATAGCCGATGGTAGCTCCATATTCCGGAGCCATGTTGGCAATCGTTGCCCGGTTGGCCACGGGCATGTCCGCTAAACCCGGACCGTAAAATTCAACAAATTTTTCCACCACGCCATGTTCGCGCAACATTTGCGTGACGGTAAGAACCATATCCGTGGCGGTGCACCCTTCGCGCAGTTTTCCGATGAGCTTGAAGCCCACAACTTCCGGCAAAAGCATGTAAATGGGCTGTCCCAGCATCACCGCTTCCGCCTCAATGCCTCCAACACCCCATCCCACTACGCCCAGGCCATTAATCATGGTCGTATGAGAATCGGTTCCCACCAGAGAATCCGGGTAGAGCACACCATTTTTCTCCCAGACAACCTTGGCGAGATATTCCAGATTTACCTGATGCACAATGCCCGTCGCCGGCGGCACCACGCGAAAATTGTTAAACGCCTGTTGCCCCCACTTGAGAAATTGGTAACGCTCCTGATTGCGTTGAAATTCATGCTCGCTGTTAAGTTGCAAGGCCATGCCATTGCCAAAAGCATCTACCTGCACGCTATGGTCGATGACCAGATCGCAGGGCACAAGGGGATTAACTTTTTTAGGATCACCCCCGAGACGCTTCATCGCCGCGCGCATGGCGGCCAGATCTACCACCGCCGGAACTCCGGTAAAATCCTGCAGCACCACGCGCCCCGGCATAAATGGAATTTCAGCCGATCCGGTGTTTTTTGCGTCATAACGCAACACCGCTTCCACATCTTTTGCGGTGACCAGGTGGCCGTCACAATTCCGCAGGCAGGCTTCCAGCAGCACTTTAATGCTGTAGGGAAGATGATCTACGGACGCCATTTTATTCAAGGCATCCAGACGATAAATCGTCTTTTTGCCCGAGGGTGTATCAATGACGCTTTGTGCAGAAAAGGGGTTATGACCGGTAGCCGCAGACATTCACAAACTCGCTTTCGTAGCAAATCCAACAATTCCAAGAGAATCATTTTATCGCGCCGGAAGCGACTTGGCACGCGCCGCGAAGGCATTTTACCGCCAATGGCCGCGCACCCAGGCATACCGCCCCCAGTAAGGCCGCCAGACCCAGTGGCCAGGCACCCATACAGCGGCCGGTCTGGCGGGCGCGATGACAACACCGGCGATTGGGGGGCCTGGTCGGGCGATAATAACCGCGCGTGTGGCGCATCCCGCTAATGCCGAAGCGCCCAGCAAACCCGCAAGGACAATTTTTGTGGCCGAATTTTTCATGAAGCAACTCCTCAAGGAAAGCTTCCGGCCTTCCTGTTGGAGTTACACGCACCATGCGGCACAAAGTGTCAGAAAATTCTGACACCGCTGCCTAGTGCCCTGTTCAAGTTATCGGCCGGCTTTCAGTTGTCGCTCGGCTTCAACCCAGTCCGAGGTGGCATCGCCGGGGCCAAATCCGCGTTTCAGGTAAATCTGATAAGCGCGTTCCGCAATCTGTTCATGGGTTACGGGGACTTTCACAGCGGAAGCGATTCCCTTGCCAGACAGCGTACCACTGCCCTTTGATTCGGATCGGGCGACCGGCGTTGGGGCGGCAGCCGGGGTGGCAACGGGTGCTTTGGCGGGAGCAACTGCCGATGTTTTTGTTTTGCGAATAGCCATAATATGAACTCCTGTAATAGCGGCCTGAATCAAACAAGCCAAAAAAACCAATTCGTCGTCCATGACCGTCATGGGCGTAAGTATTTCAGCACCTATGCCCCCATGCGGGCTTTCCTAAGCCCTCGCAAGTCTCAATTCCCCCCCGACTATGACGGCCGTTTGCAGCATTCAAAAGCCGAAAATCAATATTTCCCGGCCCGCGCTTTACTAACTGCCACATCCGTTGTATGAATTTATAGGGCGTAAGTCAAGCGACTTACCGAATATGGTCGATAAACATCGGTAACCCGCGACCGTATCGGCCGGTGATGTCGGGGCAAGGGCCATGGCAGACTAAGTAAAAAGCCGGTATAAACAGCCTGTTGTGCGACCATTTGGTGGGACGGCTATGCTGGATATTGAACGGCGCGTCAGAATGGCTGGTTGGGAATTGTTCCAGGCTATCTGGAGAAATCAGAAGATTTCCCCCTTGGGCCTGAAATTTATTGGTATTTTACCGGCGCAGCAATAGCAAAGGGAAAACAACGTATGGCGCGTGCACCAAAATTCGGACGCACCTTTTCCCGCCGCCCCGCGTTTTCGTTTCGTTCACGCACGAGGTTCAAGCTTCCCAAGAAACCGGCACCCCGGATTTCAAAAACACCCGGCACGATAACTTCAGGTGTTGCCAGCGGCACCTGGCTTAGTGTGGTACTCTCAGTGCTCGTGCATGTGCTGCTATTGTTTACATTTGTCCTGGCGATCCGCCTGCTAATCAAAGTTCCGCCGCCCCCGCCGCTGCCGTTAATTGTTCCGCAATCATTTTTGTCGGGCAACCAGCTTTCGCATCCGGATAAGGTAACAGCGGCACCTACGCGGGCATCGGCACTTAAGCGATTTCTTTCCACCCGCAATGCCAGCAATTCCGTGTCACCGACAGCGCTGAACGCCATGCTCAATGGCACCGCCAGCCATGAACATCTCTTTGCCATAAGTCTTGGACAAGGCGGTGAGTTGGCTTCCAACAACGGTTCCATGGGTGCCATGGGCGTACCGGGTAAAACCATTGGCGGCATGCCGGCAGTATCTTTCTTCGGCGTACAAACGCGGGCCAAGCGCGTTGTTTTTCTGGTGGATCACGGCGGCCGGATGGTCGGGCACCTTTACCTGCTCCGGCGGGAAGTTCAGCGATCGATCCGGCATTTACTGCCGTTCCAGAAATTCGCGGTGATTAAAATTTCCGCCCATTATAAAATTTTAGGCCCCGACAAACTCCTGCGGGCCTCGCCGGCCAATCGCGCCCTTGTGCTGCCGCAGGTTCATAACATCATTGCGGAAAATAAGGACATGGGAGAATTACTGCCATTTCTCCGCCCCTTTAAAGCCGCGTGGGCGATGCATCCGCAGGTCATATTTTTTCTCACCGATGGATATGTCGATCCGCGATTAATTACCGATATCGGCGAGTTAAACAGCCAATATCCCATTCGTGTATACACATTTACATTTATGGGGGATAATAAACGGCATCAGGAAAATCTGCGGAAGATCGCCGCGGAAACCGGCGGAAAATTTTTATATTTATCCAAGCGTATCCTGGAACGCGAAGGTTCCAGCACCACGCCATAAACGGGTTTTCAGGCGGGTTCTTTCAGTTGATCGGATTTAGGCAAATCTTTCAGGCTGGCTAAACCAAATACTTCCAGGAAATGTTTGGATGTGCCATACAGCATGGGTCTTCCGACATCTTCCGCCCGGCCCACAATTTTGACCAGGTTGTATTCCATCAGCGTGCGAATCACTTCGCCACAGGCCACGCCGCGGATGGCTTCGACATCCACGCGTAATATCGGCTGCTTGTAGGCAATAATGGCCAGTGTTTCCAGAGCGGCCGGAGTCAGTCGGCCTTCGTCACGCTTGCGCATTAAGCGCTGGATATATTGAGCATACTGCGGCAACGTCAATATTTGATAGCCGCCCGCCCGCTCTTCAATTCTAAACGCCGCCTCACGTTGATTGTAAAGCTCATTTAATTCTTCCACGGCCGCTTTGATCGTCCGGGCGGAATCTAAACCCAATGTCTGGGCAATTTTGGCGGCAGATAGCGGCACATCACTGGCAAACAGCAGCGCCTCAAGCACTTGTCGCAACGGCATCGATTCTGAAGAGGGCGGTTCCTCAAGCGATACGCCATCATTTGCCTCAGGCCCTGCGGGGGCGCTTTCGCCTTGGGTTGATACCTGTTCCATGGAAGCCGGCGGATTATCTTCCGCGGACGGCATGGCGGTTGCCTCCGAAGTCGTATGTTCCGCCGGATGGTTCAGCGGTTCTTGTGAGGCGAATGTTGGGTCGGCAACGGTATTCATGCCCAAGAATTTACATCCGGCGGCACGCCGAGTAAAGCGCGGCACCGATTTACATGACGCAGTTTGCGGCGAACCTCCGGAGTTGAGGTGCTTTCATGCCTGCGGAACATTTACTGCGGCGCGGCTGCGGGCGTGATGAGCAAATCGGTAAGATCATGCTGCCGCAATACCCGGATACCCGTGTGTTTGCCGATACGTTCCTCCGTCAGCCATCGGTGGAGATCATCAATACCCGCAACAGGCCGGCGATCCATCGCCAGAATAATATCACCGGGTTGCAATCCAGCCTGGTCAGCGGGGCTGCCGGCTTCGATGGCGGCAACGCCTACGCCGCTGGGCGCGTCCAAGTTATAAAATTGAACGATCCTCCGGGGAATTGGCACATCCTGTCCGGATACGCCAATATAGCTGCGGCGCACCTTGCCGTCGCGAATCAGCCGGGAGGCGACGAATTCCGCGGTATTGGAGGAAATGGCAAAACAAATTCCCTGCGCGGGCAGAATCACAGCTGTATTTACGCCTATTACCTTACCATTGGACGCCACCAGCGGACCGCCGGAGTTACCGGGATTCAAAGCAGCATCCGTTTGGATAACCCCGTCAATTAATCGCCCTGATCCGCTGCGGAAACTCCGTGCCAGCGCGCTAACTACACCCGCGGTAACCGAAGCCTGAAACCCCAGCGGACTGCCGATGGCGATTGCGACCTGCCCCACCCTGAGTTGCGCCGAATTGCCGAACTGCACCGCCGGGAGGTTGTACCCCTCTATCCGCACCACCGCCAAATCCGTATGCGGATCGTCACCGATGAGGTAGGCTCTTAATCGCCGGCCATCGGCGGTGGTCACGGCAATCCGTGCCGCATGGTGCACGACGTGACTGTTGGTGAGGACAAACCCATCGGGAGTAAAAATAAACCCCGACCCACTGCCGCCCCGACGTTCTGAAGTACCGGAAGCGGAAGCTCCAGCATCAAATATTTCAATATTTACAACGCTGGGGGCCACCGCCTCAACCGCACCCGCCACAGCACGGGAATACGCATCAAGCAAATCGGAATCATCGGATTGGCCAAGATCAGGCGGCGAAATTGACCGGGATAAATCCGCGGAACCTTCAGGCGAACCATCCGGAGGTTGAACGTTGGAGGAATAAAAATGCAATTGTGCCATCGGGCACCTCGTTATTAAACCGTTGCCGAAAAAGTTTGGAACCGTTCCAAGACTTCCATCAGCATGGCAGAACGATTCTAGGCGCGCAGTATTGGAATGTTTACGGCATCCGAAATACGGATAATGCGCCGGTAACCATTGGCCACGGGTGCCGAATAAGTATTTAATGGCTGCCCGCTTTGGTTGGGCTGCCGGTATAATCTACGGTATGGTTGAGTTGAATAGATCAGAGCCGCGGCAGATTGCCGCCGAAGTTGTGCGAAAATTGCAGGCCGCCGGTTTTGAGGCCTATTTTGCCGGCGGATGTGTGCGCGATCAGATCATGGGCAACACGCCGGAAGATTATGATATTGCCACGTCCGCCCACCCGGAACAGGTCTTGAAAATCTTTCCCCGCAGCAAGCGCGTCGGCGCGGCCTTTGGTGTGGTGATGGTGCGCCATTATAACCGCCCCATGGAGGTGGCCACCTTCCGCACGGACGGCGTTTATTCAGATGGCCGTCGGCCTGATACGGTGCATTTTACCACCGCTGAACATGATGCCCAAAGGCGTGATTTTACCTGCAATGGATTATTTTTTGATCCCATGGCCGAGAAACTCATTGATTACGTTGGCGGGCAGGTAGATATTAACGCCAGAATCCTCCGGGCCATCGGCGAGCCAGCCCACAGATTCCGTGAAGATCACCTGCGGATGATGCGGGCGATCCGCTTTGCAGCGCGTTTGAACTTTGCCATTGAACCAGCAACTTGGACAGCCATCGTAACCCATGCCAACCGGCTTGCAGAAATCAGCCGCGAACGCATCGGTCTGGAATTGCGTAAAATGTTGGTTGCCCCCCAACGACATAGTGCGGTAGAGATGCTGGCCCGCAGTGGACTGCTGCAATGCTTCTGGCCAGAAATGGCGGCGTTGGACGAAGTGGATACGAGATTGTCCCGGCTGGCGGCCCTGCCCCAAAAAGCGTCTTTTCCCCTGGCGCTGGCAGCTACGGTTCTAGACCTTATTGAAGACCACACGCATGATGCACAAGCACTGATCGGGCAAACTAAAGCATTGCAGACAAATCTGGTGCTAAGCTCGGAAGAAACGCAATGGCTGCAATGGCTTTTACTCAATTTGCCGATGATGGCCCAATGGCGCACGCTACGATTAGCCGCCTTTAAGCGACTGCTGGCCCATATCTGGTCAGCGGATCTGCTGGCACTTTACGCCACCGAACGGCGTGATGATGAACTGAGGGAATTGACTCAATATATTACCGAACTGAAAAAAAAGCCTCTGGCACCGGATCGATTCGTCGATGGCAGCGATTTAATTGCCATGGGTGTAAAACCCGGACCGCGATTTAAGCTATGGCTGGAAGAACTCTATGATCGTCAATTAGAGGGCAACTTTATTGATCGGCCCAGTGCGCTAAAGGCGGCGAAAGAGTTAATTCACGGGCGATGATGTCCTCGGCCGATTGAGCGGTGCGAAATGGGCACACCGCGCCCCACTTTCCAGTTGACCACCGCAATGGCGGAAAGCGCAATAACAAATAAAATCAGCACGACGATCATGCAGGCCGATGCTGTCGCCTGAGGTTTAGCGGGCAGTGAACTATCGGCGTTTTGCATATTTGCTCCAAACGCCACGCAGGCCGTGGTTACCGACATAGTGTAATACAACAGCGAGGTAGTTCAAATTTTCGCGGCTGTTCATGAGCCTGTGAGGAGAAGTGACCGTGTTGGCCGTTCGGCAATGTGGTTGCTGTCGATTTGATACGGAAATTCAAAACCGCTGCTCGTAAGTTTATTCAGTACGTACCTGGCGATTAAAGCAATCCTTTGATCCGAATTGCTCTACCGGACGGATTATGCGATGTCCTAAAGTAATATTTCCAACTTATTGCGAAGAGTTGATTTGCTATTTTTTGGGAAAGATGTAGCTTAATTAAGCTCGGTGTGACCGTAGCCAATCGGCAGGCCGTGAACGGCTACGAATGGTTTGGAGATTATCATGTTCAATCGGCTGAAATCGGGATGGACGGCGACGGCTTTGGTGTTGGCTCTTACCATTCCAACCATGGCTGCCCCTGCCAAACATACCGTTATTCCGGTGTGGCCCCATTTGCGAGTACCACCGGCAGCGCGCACAGCTAAAAGCAAAGTTGTGCCTGAGCTTGGGAAGATTCTATTGCCGCCGGTGCGTTGGCCCACACTTACGGAATATCTGGTGCCCAAGGCCCAAGCCAACGGCTGCGCGGTCATTAGTTGTCCGGGTGGAGGTTATGGGGTGCTGTGCGTGCATTGGGAGGGTACACGCGTGGCTAAATTTCTTAACAGTATTGGCGTATCCTGCTTTGTACTTCAGTATCGCCTTCCGGACGGAAAGCTGCCTCCCGGCGGCGTGCCGTGGCCGCTACAGGATATTCGCCGCGCCATGCAGATTGTGCGTGCCAACGCTAAAAAATGGAACATCAATCCGAGGGACATCGGCGTAGCGGGCTTTTCCGCCGGCGGATCGGTGGCGTCGCTGGCGGGCGTCCATTGGCTGCCGGGAAACCCCGAGGCCAAAAATCCGCTCAATCGGTTCAGCACGCGGCCGGATTTTCTGATCTTGGGCTATCCAGTGATCTCCATGGCCCCCGGCATCACCAATGTTGAAACGCGCAACAACCTGTTGGGCGCAAAGCCGCCTAGAGATGTCGCGGAATATTTTTCCAGTGAGTTGAATGTGACGCCGCTGACTCCCCCAGCGTTTATCTGTTACGCGCGCAACGATACGGTGGTCTCGCCACAAAATGAAATTCTTTTTTATAAGGCACTAAGGCGTAACGGTGTTCCTGCGGAACTGCGCGCTTACAGGGTCGGAGAGCATGGGTTTGTTTCAGGTCCCAAACACGGTGTAAGCAAATGGTCGCACGCATGCTGGAAATGGTTGCGGCGGATGCATTTTATTCCCGGGGAATAAAATCACGTGTCTCGGCACCAGTCGGTCTGTTGCGGAAGTCTTGACAATACGGGCGGGGGATTCTACTATTTCCCTTGACAATTGAATAAGGCTCTTATCAAGAGTGCCTGAGGGACGGGCCCGTTGACGGCACAGCAACCCATCTTCACGCCTTTTATGGTGTAAGAAGCGGGTGCTAATTCCCTCCCGCTTGCCGGAATTTCCGGCGAACTTGGGGATAGATAAGCGGATCAGCGTCTCTTTTGGTTATATCGCGCGGCCTCTTATCGGGAATCAGCATCCTAAAACGGTGCATCCTGATAAGAGGCCGCGTTATTTTCCGGATCAATCACCATGCTGGTGTAGCCGGACGGAGGTTGTAAATGTCGTATGTGCTGGGACTCAAATGCCGAGAATGCGGGGAGAAATACCCGCAAAAAGGCGTGCATGTGTGCGAAGTCTGCTTTGGACCGCTGGAGGTTCAATATGATTATGCGGCCATGCGCGGCAAAGTGACGCGCGAATCGATAGAAAGCAAACCAAGGAATTTGTGGCGCTACCGCGATTTACTACCCATTGATGGAGAACCTAAGGCTGGGTTGTATTCCGGTTGGACGCCTTTGCGTCGGGCCCGTAACCTGGAAAAGGTTCTTGGAGTCAAAGAATTATATATCAAAGATGACTCGGCGAATTATCCCACATGGAGTTATAAAGAGCGCGTGGTGTCGGTGGCGATTACCAAAGCCATTGAATTGGGTTATGACACCGTAGGCTGCGCCAGCACCGGCAATTTAGCCAACAGCGTGGCAGCACATGCGGCGGTTGCGGGGTTGAAGGCATTTGTCATGATCCCGCA
>JAKATV010000283.1:2551-9294 GCA_021818565.1 Planctomycetota bacterium | reverse complement strand
TATTCCATGCTGCGACCATTTTGCGGTTGGCGAAGAACGTTCAACCCCGGCCCCAATAGAATGCCCACATGTTTGGCGCGCGCATCAATACCGATGTGCCGCCCCTCCAAACGCGCAAGTTTGCGATTCCACGAAGACGTTAAACATGGTGCGGCCGGATAGGCCGTGGCGCGTCCCCATTCCACGGTGCCTACCGTCGCATCACTGACTTTTATGGAGGGAATACCAACGGCCTTAATTGAATGCAGGGCCTCATGACTGTTGCCGGAAAGCAGCCGCACCTTTTCCGCCAACGTCATACGCCGCATGAACGACTCCGCTCGCCGGTTAATCTGTGCGGTAGTAAGACCCAGTGGCGAATATTCTCTGTCCAGGGCGAATGATTGTTTTGCCGAACTCGTGCAGAAAAGCAAAATTGACAACAGGAGCATACGGCACCCAATGTGGCCACTATATGAAGCGGAAATGTTGGCAAAATGCAGCACCTGTTTTCGCATAAGAAACTCCTTAAAATCCTGATCCAAAAAAAACCAAATACCAAACGTGGAACAAAGACACCGTATGTTGCACACACAACTATTCAGCAGACTCAATGCCGGATATAGCAACATTTATGCCCCCTGATCACGCACTACACCTGTTGCTGTTAATGCCCGCTCAATAGCGCCGATTGGAATCGATAACTTCCCGATTCCAGCATATAAATGGCTCGGCCATTCACATAGGCCACAAACTTAATCCATGGTTTGTTGCTGATCTTATGGCCATTGAGTTGTACCGCGTTGGCACCGGATGCGGGGACGTCCACCGTCGCAAAGCTGTTGACCGGAACTTGCACATGCCACTGGAATGAGCCATTCGGCTTTATTTTCCAATCGCTGATAATTTTGCCATAGGGCGACCGATGCCATGTGTTCACGTAGGTTAAGCCGTTGAGAAAGTGTGGCTTCATGACAATGTGCTGGAACCCCGGTTCATTGGCATCGCTTTATCTGCCGCCGACGTATTGGAACAGCCATGTGAGCATATCGCCAATTAACATGACATGATCCTGCGAGTTCATCGCCGGATTGGCGGTGTTACCGTTCCAGAGTTCCCAGATGGTCGTGGCACCATGTTTGACCATATATCCCCAGCCGGGATAGGTGGTCTGGTTGAGCATTTTCCAGGCCAAATTGGCCTGCCCATTGCGGGCCATAACATTAAATATCCATTGCATGCCAATAACGCCGACACCAACGTGGTCATTCTGGCGTTTGTGCATACGCCACAGAAAGCGCTTCATGACGGCGGCTTGTCGGTCTGCCGGGACAATGCCTGCGGCCAACGGCAGAACACAGGCTGTATCTGAGCCGTTGCCATAGTAGCCACCCTTGGCATTCCACAGGTGCTTGTTGAAACCCACGTAGAGCTTATGGGCTTCCGAGAGCCAATGCTTTTCTCCCGCGGCTTTATGCAGCAACTTGGCATATCCGGCCATTAAATGCAGGTCTTTGTATAGCGTTGCGGTGGCCAGGATGGCTTTGGATGTGGCCCGGTTGGGATCTCGGGAGTGAATATTATGCGGCGATCGTGGCGGGGAGCACCAATCGCCATAGCTATCCGCCTTGCTGATACCATTATGCACTTTGGCCAACTGGTGATTCATCCATTTGCTCATGGCGGCGTAATGATCCTGAATCGGCGCGATCTCTCCATATTGCATATACAGTGTGCCGGGCAAGCAAATAAAAGTGCTACCCCAGGTGACACTGTCTGAATAACTATCCCAATAGGGCGGGTTGACATCTGCAACCTCTCCCACGGAGCGTTGACCATCGCGTATATCCCATAGCCACTTGTTATAGAATCGTTCGGTATTAAACAGGAATGATTCACTGCGCGATTCCAGATAGCGCGCGCCCATCCAGCCCTGACGTTCGTCACGCTGCGGACAGTCGGTCGGAATCGAACGGTGATTGTTTTGGATGCCCCAGCGGGCGTTATGAACGATCTGATTGACGAGTTTGTCGGAACAGGCGAATCCACCGATGACCGGTAATGCGTCATGGACTTCCTGGCCTTCAATGGTGGAAAGTGTCGGGGTGCCGGGATAACCTGTCAATTCTACAAAGCGGAACCCGTGATAGGTGAAAATGGGATGCCAGGTGATTGAACCTTTGCCATTAAGAATAATCGTATCCGTTTGCTTGGCGGTTCTAAGATTGGCCACATACAGATGAATGCGGCCTTTACCAGTGGGATTCAAATCCATGGTCTGCTGACCATTACGTACCAGGCTTTCTCCGTGCCGTAAAACGATTTTGGTTCCTGCCGGGGCATTTGGAATATGAATCTGGCACCAGCCCACCATGTTTTGCCCCATATCAAACATCCACTTGCCGGGGGCAATTTCTGCAATTTTAACGGGATGAAGTATCTGTGTGACACGGATCGGCTGTTGAAATTCCGCCACCAGCCGACCGCCGGGGGAACGCACGGGAATTGCGGATTTCCAGCCTTTGGCCGCAAAGCCAATCTGATTCCAGCCCGGCATGCGCATGGCGAGGTTATAGGTTTCGCCATTGTATTCATTGTTCATGCGGATGGGGCCCATGTCCGTCATCTTCCAGTGGGTGTTGCTGGTGATGATGGCGGTTGTGCCATCGGTGTACGTGATGTGCAGCATGAATTTCATGCGCGGGGAAATGGAAATTGCGTATGGGTACGGACCGCCCATACCGTACATCCGGCCATCGCCGAGAATAACGCCAATGGCATTTTTTCCGGGCTTAAGCAGTTTAGTGACGTTGCGCGCCACATAATAACACCGTTTGGGATACCAGCTTAAGGCCGGTGAAAGCTGCGTATGGCTCGTGCGCTGACCATTGACATACATGCGTCCCAAACCCAAACCGCTGAAATAGGCTACAGCACGTTTCACGGGTTTGGATACATTGAATTGATCACGCAGATAAATCGCGGGCAACGGATGCTTGATGCCCTTTTTGGGAGCCGGCTTCCAGCCGATCCATTGAGCATTATGCCATTGGCTCTCCGCCAATAATCCTTCCTGCCATTGTGCCACAGCACTGTAATGGCTGACTTCGCCCGCCTGATTCCAGACCCGCACCTTCCAGAAGCAGCGTTGACGCGACGTCAGAGCCGAGCCGGCATAAGGGATGTTGATGGATTGATCGGACAACACTTTGCCGGAATTCCAGATATTGCCCTGATTGTGTGCCAGGAGCTTGGGCGATGATGCCACGAGAATATCATACGCACTTTGGAATTGCCCCCGGCCTTTCCAGGGTAACACCCAGCTCAATCGCGGATGAACCGAATTAATCGCCAGCGGATGGGCTTGCAATTGTGTTTGCAAATGCGTTGGCGATGCAGTCGCATCAAGTTCCGCCGGAGTAGCTCCGCCTTGCGTGCAGGACGCCAATGTGCCCGCGGCCAAGAATAATGCCGTTGTCACCATTAACCGAGACGGAAACAATTTTATTTTTGACCGAATTTCAATACTCTGCTGAATCATAAATATATGGTCCCTGAAATTTAAAAGATACGTCCATCGGATCGTACAAACATACTCAATGGCTGCAACAGCCGCTCGCATGATCCATCGATAAACAAATACTTCATCCAATCATGTTTCAATTGCGATCAAAATGATGACCGGGAATCAGTATGGCTTCCCATTCCCGTTGAATGCGGCGATGTTCTTCAATGATCGCGGCTGATCCCGGAGCATTTATAAGATCCTTTAGTTCCCATGGATCGTTCTCGATATCAAACAGCAGCGGATTGGGTAATTGAACATATTCGTCCCCATGACCCTGAATAAATTCTGTATGGCCTCCGTCAGTCTTGCGGACGTAGGGCTTATCTAAATTACCCGAGTACTGATACTTCATCGCATATTTATACTTCTTTGTACGGATCATCCGCCCGGTGATCTGCCATTCCGCGTAGACATTGTCTCGCCATGTTGCGGGATCTGTGCTTCCCTGTTCTATTAAAGGACGCAGATTCAAGCCACGTTGGTGTGGAGGAGGAGCAATACCCGCATAATCACAGAGCGTGGGCATCATATCCACATTGCTTACCAGATGCGTCGTGTTCATAACGCCCGCTTTAATTCGTTTCGGATTCCACAGAATGAACGGCACCTTCACTGAAGCTTCATAAGGGTGCCATTTCTCGATCAGGTGGTGACGCCCCAACTCTTCGCCATGGTCTGCAATAAAAATCACCACGGTGTCGTCATTGCGTTCTCGTACCGCATCCATGATGCGCCCCACATGTGAATCAATGTCTTCCACCATGCGGTAATAATCGTACGTGTAGTTGCCCCATTGGGTATCGCCATGGAAGGCGGTATACGGATTCAGGCCTTCCGGGTACTTAAAGTCGAAAGTGAAATTAGGTGGCAGGATTGGCAATTTCGATCCAAGATGATTCACGTCCGTGGCCGGAGTTGTTTCGTGCCCGTCCAGATCCATCGCCCAATAGCAGATATCATGCGGATTCATCAGACTCGCCACCAGAAGATACGGACGCTCCTCCCGATAATTGGCAATAAAAGCGGCCGCGCTGTTTGAGACTTGAGGGTCCGCGTGGATTCCAAAAGCGGGGCCATTAACCGGTATAGTATCAAAACCGGGAATTTTCCGTGGCCCGCTGACCGTGGGATAATTCCAATGTCCGCCGATATGCCACTTTCCGCAATACACGCGGTTGTAGTTCGAATGAGCCTCGAACCACTGGCCCATGTTGGGCACATTTTTGTCAATACCGATGTTGATTTCAACCACACCGGTCTCAATCGACATACGCCCCGTAAACATGCAGGATCGCGAAGGACTGCATACAGGATCGGCCGAGTGTGATTCAATAAATGAGGTCCCCTCACGCGCCAGTCGGTCAAGATGTGGCGTTTTCGCCCAATGCCCGCCATAGGCTGGATCCTTGAAATAGCTGGAATAGTGGCCGATGGCATCTATATTCAACTGATCGGAAATGATGATCAAAATATTCGGCTTTTTTTCGCCTGCCGGCGACTGCGCCTCGCCAATCGCTGCGGCCAACTGCGAAGTTCCCAGTATGGATAGTCCTCCCAGCGCGGCACCACTTTTCAGGAAGTTACGCCGGGAGAGTTGTGACTCCGAGGCCGACTTCGAAGCCGGGACATCTGGACGATCCGAAGCGATAAGATCTGCTGACATAACAAATATTCCTTGAAATGCGTGATCCAGGTTTAAGCGCGATAGGCGGGATATCGCTCGGGACAGATCCCGGATTGCCCGTTGGTCGCGGCAAGGGCATAAACGACCAAGCCGGTACAGACGAAAATGAGCCTGCCATGCTGATCAACCCAGTAGACGGTGGGAATCACAGCGCGACCGAGATCGTAGTAGCCAACCAATTGCAATGGGCCATTTGCTACCGACATTTTCGCTCGCGTGCGAAATGCCAAACTGTGATCGGGCTGTGGCGTATCGTACTCATCGATGAGCGTGTAGTGAATTTGTTTCATAGATTCACCGGGCAGCCGCTGAACCGCTTCGAGCAGCGTCCACTCGTTCGAATATGGGCCGTGGATCATGGTCCTGCTGGTCGCTAACTTGTCGCGAATCATCAGGTATCCATCGCTCACCTTCGCGCTGCGGTGCCGACCGCTCAGGAGGTAGGGTTTATCGCCGGGGCGGCGTGCCATCTTTGCGTCAAATATCCACGACCCGGGTGTGGCGAGCGTATCGGTGCGGCACTGTATCTGTGCATGTTGAAACAGGGAAAAGCCGGAAATTCCAGACGCTCGCATCTGCACTGTCATCGCAAAACTTTGCGTTCCCTTGGAGAATCGCTCGAGTGCAAACGCGCCACTTTTTATACTAACCTGCGGGTCGAGCAAATACATCGTGTATTCATGCTTCCAATTCCCCGCGGGGGCAAAGCCCGCAACCGGCGGTGGCGTGTAGTGTTCTAACAGGCCGGCGACCTTCCGCAAGCTGAAGTCTTGCGCTACCTGCGATTCAATGCGCGAATCGATTTTCACAATTTTCTCCTAATGCGCGCAGTTAAGTCACACAAAACGGCGCGGAAAAATCTCGCCATTATTCATGACTTTCTTCATGTAACGCCAGTGGGTTGCCCTGCGTTTCCGCCCAACCAGCACCAGCGCCATGCCACCGACGGTGAACAGGCCCAGCGGAGCTGGTTCCGGCACCGCAGCTACCGCCATGGATACGTTTGACACATCAACAGTATCATCTATTGCTGTCGGGCTGGTGTTGAGGAACTCAATGTTGGTCGATCCAGAAATCGCGGTGAAATTCAGGAAAAATGGGGTGAAACCCGTATCGTTTATGGTAGGCGTCAGGGTGATTATCTCCCTGCCATTGGTTGGGTTCGTGAGAATCACCTCCAGCACGGCAGTCGTGTCGCTGCTGCGTTGCGCCGCATCGAACGCCAGCGTGTACGACTGGCCGGCGGTGGTGACCGCAGTCTGGGCGACGAATGCTCCCTTCCCTTGAAGAAAGCTGAAATCGCTTACGCCAGCGGTGCTCTTTGGTGCAAAGGGTTGGTAACCGCTACTACCAAAGAACCCCGTGTCCGGCCCGTTGATGCCGGTGTTTCCACCGCTTGAGGTCCATCCCATAGGTGCCGCCGGGTTTCCTCCCTGCGAATACCCCGGCGATTTGGTATATACTGCGGCATTGGTGGCAAATGCGCCATTGTTGATAAGGCTTGTTGTGATT
>JAKATV010000283.1:0-2541 GCA_021818565.1 Planctomycetota bacterium | reverse complement strand
CCGCTGGCAACTGGCTGGAAATCAGCGCGGGGCCATTTTGCGGGGTACTTACCGCTACCGAGAACTGACTCGATAAAATGGTGCCGGGGTTGACGGGAATCCCATATTCCACAACGTTCGTTTTACCCAGCGGCAGTGCGTCGGAAACAGCGGCACCGGGAAAAGTACCGTAGGTTTCAGGCAGACCCGCAGGAGTGGTATAGAAAATCCCAAGGTTATTAGTAGTATCAACGTTACCAATCCACCCGTTTGAGGTGATCCCAGGCTGCGGCCAAGTTGGAGACCCGGTGACCGTTTGCGGCGAGCCGTTTGAGGCCGGGTAGATAAAGGCGTTGGTGCGATCCGAGTAGAGTGTGGGAACCTCGGTGTTGACGCTGTATGTCCCGGGCTGGTAATCGTAGCAGGTGTAATGAAAATTGGCGATCCCCTGGGAGTTGATGCTTACATTCTCGACGTAGACCCAGTCAGTGGGTTTACCGGTGTCATAATCCAGAGGCGTGATGACCGCTTGGAATTGATTGGCGCTGGCCGACCAACTCACCACCGGACTGCCGGTTTCGGGAATCGCGATGCCATTGGGATGCTGATAATAGCCTTGGTGGCCTCCCGCCCCGGCCTGGGTGGGGTTATAAATCAGTTGCTGAGTACCGCCGATGTTTTGAGAGAGAAACTGATCCGTTTGCAACTCCCGGCCCACATCGTGACTGTCCACGATATTCAATCCGTTGGCCACGCTGCTATTGGTAATGCCAGTTACCACCGCACCCCAGGAAAGGTTAAACGTCACCGAGAGGCCGCCGTTGGAAATGGTAACATCGTTGCTTGCTGCCCCCGCTGACAAGGCAGATGTGCCCACGGCGCACGCGGCGACCGATACGGCTACCGTCCGAACAATCAAACGTAAATGAGTTGGCTTGATTTCAAACCTCATAAAACCCTCTCTTCCAATCCATCGGTTGAAACAACATCCCCACAGATGGCCAATATTTGCCACCACCGTCATTGTCCATTTATCTCGAGTTTCTGAAGGTTGAACGTCGGCATCATGTTCCAGCCAGGCCCGCTGGTACCAATCATGCCGCCGAAACGCGTCTCGGAGGTGGTCGGCAGTTGATCGTCGCGATACTCACCAACCGAGCCATCCAACATGCAGACATTGACGTCTCCGGCCTGGTCTGCCGGCCCGGCCGTAGACGGTCGATTGTGCCGTCCATACACGTAAACACTCGCAGGCGGATTGGGCATGTCCAAGCCAGTCTGGGGTGCGTAGTTATAAGGGACCATCCACATCCCATCGTAGATGAAACAAAGCTGGGATGGATCATTGACCTTATTCATTTTATAGCCCGAGGAAACCAGTCCGCCGCGGACTTGATTCTGGTCAACAAGCACATAGGTCGGAGTGGCATTGGCGTAATAACCACCCGCGACGTTAAAGTTCCAGGGCGGCGGATTCAAGGGATTCAAAAAATAGTATCCTCCATTGATGCCGTACGACCAGTCGATGGTCATTTGCGGATTCCCTAAGACTCCAACCTGTGTCTGCTGGCGTAATGTTACATCCCCGTTCCAATCGTTAGGTCCGGAAGAACCCCTTATCAAAGTTCCGTTGCCGTCAATCTGTGAGACGGCCGAACTTGATAGCGCAGGATCCACAAACATGGTGGATTGAGCCGCCCCTGCCGCCAGATTATTGCCGGGACTCGGTGCGATACCGGCTTTAATCATGATCGCCGGCCAAGGATCGGTGCCCGCTCCGGTTCGGGTAAAGCTATAGCCAGCAGGCAGAATCGCGTTCTCATATTCCTGCGCGTACTCCTGCACGCCAGTGCCGATTTGTCGCAGGTTGGACTCGCATATTACAGCAAGGCCATCCGCCCGGGCCTTGGCCAATGCCGGCAGCAACAGGGATATCAGCAGGGCAATGATAGAAATGACCACAAGAAGTTCCACGAGCGTAAAACCGTGAAGGGGCTGGCGGAAGCGGTTAGATTTTCCTCCCGGCTCGCCGGAATATAAAACCGATCTCCCCGATCTTTTCCGGCGCGCCAGGGGACGGTTCCCGCATAATTCGTTCCGCACTTCCGGGGGAGTTTCCATTCTTGGATTCATGTGCAAGATACAGTGAGGGGTTGGGGTACATTGAATCGCGGACATGATCTTATCTCCTAGAACAAAGAGAAATTGGAAAAGAGGCCGCGAACTCCCGCGACCCCGTTGTTCTTTCCTGAACGTCCTGACCGCTGTCGGGACAGGCGCAGGCCGCACTTATGCCCGGGCCTTACGCTTCCGGCTTGCCAGCAGCAGTCCCAGGCCGCCCAACGCAAACAGGCCCAAGGTGGCCGGTTCCGGCACCGGTGCGCCGGCACCAACATTGAGGGTCTCAAGGGTGTTGGAATTCGCCAGAGTCAGCATGTAGCTATCCGAACCTAAGAGGTACTGCTCCGAAGTCGCACCGTTAGCGAACAGGAACGTCCCGGTAAGGCCGCCACTGGCATCAGCCAGCAGGTTGTACGTTCCCGGAGTCAGCGCTGTGACACC
>JAKATV010000304.1 GCA_021818565.1 Planctomycetota bacterium | reverse complement strand
AGCCATCTTGGCCCTGCGGGCTATGTGGATGAGCCAAGATCAACGCTGGGACCGTTACTGGGCCAGCCGTTCATCTGTCGGACGGTGCAGAGCCGCGTAAACTGTCACGCACCCTTCATAAATTCCTGCCAACACCAAAATCCGGTTATGATTGGCGTTGGTAGATCGATACGCGCTGTAGTGTTTGCTTGGAACAGGGCAATGCGGGTTACTCAATATACAGTTCTGGTCGCGGCTCTGCTGCTGCTGACGGGTTGCGGACTATTTTCATTGGGCCGGCCCGACTTAGCCAGTGATGATCCGGCTTTGAAGATTCCGGCGATGAAATTGGCGGCCCAACAGGATGATAAAAAAGCAATTCCCACGCTGATAAAAGCCTTATCCAGCCAGGATTCAGCCATTCGCTTTTATGCGATTTACGCTCTTCATAAAATCACGGGCCATCGATTTGGGTTTATATACTATGCCTCTAAATCGCGCCGCAACGCGGCCACGGCGCGGTGGAAAAGGTGGTTTGCCACGCAGCGGGGCAGGGGGTTTCACTTGCCTGCACCCAAACTCGGGCATGCGGCCCCTGTTCCCGCGATATCGGGAGGCGCGTCATGATATTTCGCAAAAAGGCTATTCCACGTCCCGCCTTGGGAACTGTTGAGAATCTTGGTGCGGGTCGCGTTTTTTACCGCCTTAATGCGGGTATGACCTTTGATCTAATTCCGCTGTTGCGTACAGAGCTACTGGCGATCGTGGATCAACTTAAACCCAAAAAACTGATTTTTGAGCTTGAGCAATTGAATCGCTTCGGCGGAGCTGGTTTGGCGATTTTGGTGGAAATTCTTCGCCACCTTCCTCCTGAGGCACAACTTTATCTGGCACATCTTCATAAGGAAGTGCGCGGGGTCATTGAAATTGGTCATCTCGATGATATGGTCATCATGGTCGATGATATGCCTGCCGACCAAGCGGCTGAACTTTTAGCTGGATCGTCCTGTGCCGTTCCCCTGTGCTGCCCGCATTGTCCCCCGCGGCAAAAATCATCCGGTCAGACATTCGGAGGTGCTGATGCACGCAGCGATTGAATTCTTCGGTGATTTTTTCTATCTGCTGCTGGATACACTTCGGGCTATCGGTCCCGCGCTATCCAGCGGGCGCGGCAGGCATCTGGCCTGGCGCAATTTATGGATACAAATGAATCGCATTGGTGTGGAAAGCATTCCCATTGTTGCTCTGGTGATGTTCTGCATTGGGGCCATTCTGGCCATGCAAATTGCTCCGGAATTAGCCCAATTCGGCATCGTCCCCCCGACCGCGGATGTAGTTGCCCTGGCGACTTTCCGGGAAATGGGGCCTCTGGTTTCAGCGGTGGTCATGACCGGGTTCGGCGGGGCGGCGATCGCGGCGGAAATTGGCACCATGGTCGTGGGGGAGGAAATTGAAGCGATGGAGGCCTTGGCCATTGACCCCATCCGTTTCCTGGTCGTGCCGCGCGTGCTTGCGGGCCTGTTGATGATGGTGTGCCTGACGGTGGTGGGAGATTTGGCAGCGATGTTCGGCGGTCTTGTGGCGTCGGCGCTGCTGTTGCATCTCGGTTCCATGCAATACACCCATCACGCATTAGCGATTCTGAAAGTCGGTGATTTTGTTACCGGGCTGATTAAAGCGGGCGTGTTTGGTGTGCTGATCACCGCGATTGCCTGTTTTATGGGATTAAAAGTTCGCGGCGGGGCCGAGGGCGTGGGTTTGAATACCAGCAAAACCGTCGTCTTTACGATTGTAGCGTTGATCCTGGTGGATCTGATTTTCACTTCTGTTTTCTTTTATCTGGGCGTGTAATGCCGGAACCATTAATTCAACTTCGGGGCATCAACAAACACTTCGGTGACCGGATGATTTACCGCGATCTCCAACTGGATATATTTCCCGGAGAAACGCTGGTGATCATGGGTGGCTCAGGCTCTGGGAAATCCACGCTTTTGCGGGTGCTGATGGGGCATATCAAAATTGATTCCGGCCAAGTATTGATTCGCGGGCGATCCCTGGATGATATGGACCGCCGCGAGTTGGATTCCTGGAGGAAGTCTGTGGGGGTGCTGTTTCAGACCGGGGCGTTATTTAACTCCATGACGTTGCGGGAAAATCTCGCGTTGCCCGTGCGGGAGCACACGGATCTCGACGATCAGACGATTGATCTTATGGTGCAAATTTATCTGCAACTCGTGGGTCTGCGCGAGCATATTGATAAACTGCCTGCGGAACTCTCCGGCGGTATGAAAAAACGAGGCGGTCTGGCCAGGGCTTTGATGATGCAGCCGCGGATTTTGTTTTATGATGAACCTACCGCCGGCCTGGATCCCATCAGCACGGCGCAAATTGATGAATTAATTATGAATCTAAAAGACAAAATGGGCACTACCAGCGTTGTGGTTACCCACGATATGCAATCCGCGTTTAAGCTTGCCGATCGTTTGGCTTTGTTATTCGATGGAAAATTTGCCGCCGTGGGTTCGGTGGAATACTTTCGCACGACCGCTGACCCGCTGGTGCGACAATTTATTGATGGCCGTCTGGATGGGCCGTTCGTAAACCCGTCTGATCAATGCAGCTACAAGGCTGAGCTTCTTGGCCGTAAGATACAGGAGGTGCCGCATGGCAAAAAAACAACGTGACGCCTTTCGCGCCGGCGTGTTTATGCTTTTGAGCATCATGCTTATTCTGGTTCTGATCGTCGCTATCAAAGGCTTCGCCCGGGTATTTGAACCCGTGCAGGTGCGCGCCGCCCGCTTTTCATTGCGTGATGATTTGGGCGGTCTGCAGGTGGGTGATAATTTGCGCGTGGCGGGTTTTACCGTGGGGGAAATCCAATCCATCCGCTTAATTACCAATGTAAAAAAACCTTTTGTTCGCGTCACCTTCACCATGCCCAAAAAATATACCCTGCGTACGGGCGCTCAAGTGGTTATCGGGGGCACCATCACCGGCACAAGCTGGTTGAATTTTGAGAGCCTGGGATCGGGAAAGCCGTTGCCCCCGGATTACGTTCTAACCGGTCGGCCCAGCGGTATTAGCCATGCCCTGGCCACGGTGGCTTCCCTGGCTCCGCAAATTAAGGCCATGGTGACACAAGTTCGCACTACCACCGTGCCGCTTATTAATGCGGATTTAACCAAACTCGGTGCCACCGCCGATTCCATCCGCACGGCTGCAACCAGTGCCAGCGGCGTGTTACAGTCTGTGCACGGGGAAATTAAACCTGTTGTCGCCAAATACGATGCGGCTGCGGATAAGACCGCTTATGCGATGGATCAAGCCGGTAAGCTGCTGCATTCCGGTCGAAAAGGGGCGGTTGTGAATATCAACGCCGTCACGGCTGACATAAAAAAAGCCATCCCCGCATTGTTGGCTAAAGCGCAATCTGATTTGAATCAGGTGCACGCCACGTTCACCAACAGTACCGCTTTAACGCAACAAGCCAAGTCCCTGCTGACCCAAAATCAGGATCGAATCAACAGTATTATCCGGGCCTTGCACGGCGCTTCGGTGAATCTTAAAGTCTTCGCCGTGGAAATCCGCCACAGCCCCTGGCGGCTGCTTTACAAGCCCAGTAAGAAAGACATCAACAATGTGGAAATTTACGACGCCGTGCGCGAGTTTGATCAAGCCGCGAGGCATCTACAACACGCCGCCGATGTGCTCAAAGCTTCTGCGGTTAATCCGCAAACCCCCGCCCAGCAGGCGCAATTGCACCAACTCATGCGGAAACTCAACACCACGTTCAGTCAATTTCAACAGGTGGAAACAAAATTCTGGAAGGCGGTTAAACAATAGCAACACACCTTCAAAACCCGTTGGCCCTGTCGAAGGCCGCTGTTGAATCCGGAGATGATTAAAGTACGCGCGTTTAAAATGTGTCCCTTATCACTGGCTATTGTCCTGCAACTTCGGGATGGGGGGTAGCGTAAATGGGGCCAATTTCGCCAGTTGTACGCCCGCCATGATAAATGCGCCCGAGGCGTAGGGCTTGGTGACGTTGGGGGTGACCATGGCGGGGCGGTCGCCGGGTTTTTGTACGTGGGCCAGATCGCCGGCTTTATTTCGCATGGCCAGCAGACCTGCCCAGGCTTTGGCCACCACCGGCATATATCGCTTTCTGTTTAAGAGATGGTGATTGATTCCCCAAGCCATGGCATAGCAATACAGCGCGGTCCCGCTGCTTTCCGGAGTGGGAAATTGCTGATAATCCAGCAAGCTGGGGTACCATATCCCATCGGCACCTTGTAACGAGGCAATTTTAGCCGCCATTTGATTAAAGAGCCGGATATAGCGGCTGCGCTCTGGAAAATCTGCCGGCAGATATTTCAGCACGCGCGCGGTACCCGCCAGTACCCAACTGTCGCCGCGGGACCAGAATACCTTTTGGCCATTGGCCCCGGTTTTCTTAAAGAAGCGGTGATCGCGAAAAAACAGATGCTCATGCTTGTCATAGAGCAGATGCGTAACCAACCACCATTGCTTATTCATTGCATCGACATATTTGGACTTGTGCGTAAGAATGGAAAGATGAGCGAACGTTGCGGGGGCCATGAAAAGGGAGTCGCACCACCACCAGGCGAGTTTGCCGGGGTTGCCGTTGGAAACTTTGAAATAGCGCAGCATCTCATTGCACCGTGCTTCCAGGGGTGTCAGCGTTACCGATCGCGGATGCAGCGCGGCGATACTGGTGATGGCCTGTCCGAAGCAGAAGGAATTTCCGGAGGCTTCACCCGTGAGTTTGCGTCCCAGGCTGCGTATGTGCCAATGAACTTGATTTCCAATGTTCAGCACCGGTTGAAGAAAGGTTTTGTCGCCGGTGGCGCGGTATAAATCAACTAAACCGATATAAAATACACCATGCACCCAACCGGTACGGGGCTTCCGGGGAAGCATGGATATTTCCACTCTCGCACAGCGTTCAATTTGTGAAATAATCCGTGCCCGGCTGATCGTTGCGGCAACGCCGGGGGCGCAGGCTTGAAAAAGTATTAATATGCCCGGCAGCAGTGCCAGGGCATTGGTAAACCTGTTTCTATTAAGCATGAGAAAAACTCTCCTGTCGGGCTGATATTCATTTACCACTGCTCTGATAACCAGAGCCTTGTCCGTTTATCAGAGCCTTAGATTAACTCACCTGTCGTCAACACATCCATATCATTAAATGCTTGATTTTCACCGCCCATGCCCCAGCAGAACGCATACGCAGCCGTGCCGGCACCGGCATGAATGGACCAGGCGGGTGACACAACTACCTGCTGGTCGGCGATGACCAGGTGTCGCGTTTCATCCGGGCGGCCCATGAGGTGAAACACCCGGGCATCGGAGGGCATATTAAAATACAAATAAACTTCCGAGCGGCGCAAATGGGTGTGGGGCGGCATGGTATTCCAGACATTTCCAGAATCTAATTGTGTGAAACCCATGACCAACTGGCAACTCTTAATCCCTTCGGGGTGAATGAATTTGTAAATCGTCCGACTGTTACATGTTGCGGCAGAGCCAAGTTTTACCGCCTGGGCGTCGGCCCGGCGCGCCAATGCAGCGGGGTAAACATGATGCGCTGGATAACTTAGAAGATAAAAGCGGGCGGGCTTTTCAGGCGTCTGGCTGCTGAATTGGATATCTTTAGATCCCATGCCAATATAGAGACAATCCAAGTTATCCAACGCGTATGCGTTGCCGTCAACGCTTACCGTGCCGGGGTTCCCAATATTCAGAATACCCATTTCCCGGCGTTCACAAAAAAAAGTGCAGCGCATTTCAGGCACAGATTCCAGCGCTAGAGGTTTGCCAATCGGCACGGCCGAGCCGATGATCGCCCGGTCCGCCTCACACCAAACCTGATCAATCCGGCCGCCAGTGAAAAGATTTTCTATAAGATAGTGCGCTCGCAGCTCTGCGGCACTGATCGTCGCATACCGCACCGCGTCAGGTAATAACATCGTTCGCATGATGGCAAGTCCAAATTGAGACCAACAAATAAACCCGTAGGCTGTCAAACCAGCTGACCGCACACCGGGTCAGAAATACCGTTCGTGAACACACCATGGATATTACAGGATTTTTGGGCAATGTAAATGGCAGCGGGGGCTGCTTGCTGCTAGGGGTGTGGCAATTTTTCCGGGCATCCCTGGGACCGCGGGTGTCCTCACCCGCTTTTGCTTTGTGGAGACCAAGACTCAGCCCTGAATTTAGGCCTCCATTAGCAAATTTCCGCCCTTGCCCGGAAAAATTGCCACGCCCGCTGCCAGGAAATAAAAAAACACCGGCTTAGCCGAAATAGAAACGTCACCCCGCTGTTGACTTCCCCACGCCGCACGGCACGACGGCCATTTGGGCATGAAGCAAAATCCGCAGCGCAGCGACTGTTTCAGCGTGTTTCAAGCAAATGGCAGGCGGTTTTCTTATTATCTGGAAGATTGTGAGAGTTTTTCAAAATAGGCCTTCACTGGATCAGCATAGCCTTTGGGCATGGCACCGAGCATGGAGTCTGAAAGTTTATGCAGCGTCTTATGGCCGACCGTCGAGTTGTCCAAGGTTAATCGAGATTCCGCCTGGTTAATGACCTTGGCGGTATTGAGGCTTTGATTGGCTAATTTCTGATACAGCAGGGCGGTATGATAATGGAAGGCGTGCATGGCTTTCTGTGCATCCTGCATCAGCACCGCGGATTCTATGAGTTTGAAATTGTTAAAGCCCGCAGCCCGTAATTGAATTCGCAGGCGATCGGTCTGATTCAGTAACTGTGCCTGAATTCCAGCCATACGTTTAATATCTTTTTGCATCCCCAGCGGGGCGGGGCCTTCCAGTCCGGCACCGCCGTAGCCGGAGGCTTTTCCGCCACCGGTGGCCCCGCCCGGCGGCTGCTTGGAGGAATCCTTTATCTGGCCGGAGCTGAATTGATCCCCTGTTAACCGCGTGGGCGTGCGGCGGCCGCCTTTATCGGTTGCTGTGGCACCTACCATTTCGCCGCTGGCCCGTCCCTCCCGTCCGGAGCCGCTGCGTCCCTGTATTTCATCATTTTTGGGCATGGTATTACCGGTAACGCCCTGCGCGCTCATATCACTGATCGGTCCATCCATGGCACCCCATCCCAAGCCCTTGTTCATCGAATCGTTCCATTTGCTGCCCAGAGATTCCATATCGCTGGTAAGGTCTTCTTCGTGTTGCAGCAGCTTGCCGATCATATCGGAAAGCTGCGCGGGCAGCGGTGGGGCCGGGACATCATTTTGGGTGACAGGCTCTTCCATTTCCCATTTGTAGGTATCCGGCTTTTGCAGCAGCCATTTTTCAATATTGGAAGAGAGCTTCTTGGCGTCCTCTAGACCTTCCTGTTCCAGCGGCGTGGCAATCTTAATGGCTTTGGCCGCCAAGGCTCCTTTTGCCATCGCTAAATCCACGTTCATCTGGGCGAGATCATCTTTTAATGACGCATTGGCCTGATCCTGCTCAGTGAGGTTGCTCATATTCACCAGTTTCTGGTTGAGGAACTTGGACCATTTATCTTCTATGGCCTGGGCTTTAAGCAATTCCTTTTTATCTTTGGCGTCGAATTGATTGATCGGTTTTTGTGCCAGCTTCATGGATGTGTTCATCACGCCGCGCTGCTGCTTTTCCAACTTTTTCAATGCCAGTGCCAGTTGCCGCCATTGCTCCCTGCCTTGGTTGGGAAAATTTGTGCCCTGATGCGATACCACAGAATCAATGCCGCCTGCTTTGGCGCCGGCCATGGCCAGCAAGGCCTTGATCGCATTAAGGATATTCAGTTCATGCGTATGAAGCTTTCGAAATTCCAGCGACACCGCCGCAGTATCAGATACTAAGCCCAGATCATCGGCGCGTGCGACAGCCCCTGTTGCGTCTCCATGCGCGATTACGTGCAGGGCCTGCTGAATGGTATCCATGGAATGGATGAACGGGAAATGCTTATAGGTGCTTTCCATATATTGCCGCAAATTCCGCTGTCCACTGGCAACCGCTGAGGCGGTTTTATGCACGGTGGTCAGCGGCGGCAACAGATGGATGCCGTTGGCCAGGATAATTAATCCCTGCTGCTGCGCCAGCATTTTTTCCAGACGATGTTCCAAACGAGCCCATCGGCTGCGACTGATGGCGGAAGTTGCGGAGCTTTGCAACTTGATGGTATAGACCCGCCCAGTCGTGGTCTGCGGGCCGTAGTTTGTCTGACCGATGGTGACCTGTCGATTATCTGTGGCGGTAAAGCGGTAGTGCACACTTTGCCCAAGATGATATTGATCGGTGGGCAACGCGAACAATTCCCGAATGGTGCAAGCTGTGGCGGGCTTGCCATTTTCCGCATTCGGAATCTGCCATTGGCGGAAATCGGTAAATTTGCCGCCATCGACAGCCGTCTGCAAGGTCATCGCGGTCAGGCCATAGTCATCGGTGGCTTTGGCCTGCATGGCAATTGTGGCACCCGGAAGCGCAAAGACATCTTTGTGGGGCACCAGAACATGCACCATAGGCGGCGCGTCGGGTATGACACGAACCACAAGCCTGTCCGGTGCGGATGTGGACGATGCGGGAAATCGCTGTAGCGCGTTACCGTGTGAGTCATTAATCAGCCAGTTATAATGCACGCTCTGATCAGCGATCCAGGAAAGGGAAAATGTTTTTTGATTATCACTTGTCGCCGAAATTATTTTACCCCCACGCATTTCCACCAACGCCGAGGCACCAATCACGGTGTGATCCAGTGTTGCGGTCACTGTGATTTTACTGCCGAAGGGAGCCGTAGCTGACGCGGAAGCCGCGTTAAATGCCTTGCCGGCAACGGTGATGGTCTGGGGTGCTAACTGCGTATACGCGGGGGCGGTAATGTGGATCTGATATTGCTTAAGAGTAATTTTCGGCAGCACCGTCAGGTGATATTTCAGGCTTTGCGTTCCGGCGGCTTGAATCATATAAGTTAAATTTTCCGCCACACTTCCGAGGTGGAAACGGAAAGTACTGTAATTACGGCCAAATGCCACCATGGCCACTTTTCTCCGTACGCCGCTTTTAAAGTGCAGAAATAATGTGGTGGGGACAAGTTTGTGCCCCGGGGTATTGATACGGGCCATGAAATCCACCGGCTCTCCGGCCAGAACGGTTTCGTTACCCGGCTGGACGTCTACGATCTGCGCGGCACCCTGCATGGGAACAAACTGCCCCGGTGCCGAAAGAACCGCCAAGCCGTGGGACATCTGACTGTGAAACAGCAGTGTCACCAAGGCGCAGATCATGAAAATCACGCCGGCGCGAAGGCAGACCTTCCGTTGCTGCCGCCATGGAGCAATCTGTGAAAGGTGATGCGTTTCAATGCTGCCGCTGATTTCCTTAAGGACCTGCGGAATCAGCACAGCGCGTGTATCCTTGCGGCCGGCGGCGACCGGTG
>JAKATV010000092.1 GCA_021818565.1 Planctomycetota bacterium | reverse complement strand
AACATATGTGGCCGCCCCGGTATTTGGGCGGCCCGATGCCGCTGCGGCGCGAAAGCTCTGGGTGTGTACCTCCGGAGACGCCGCCGCGAAAGCCCGTGTGCGACCGGTACTCGAAGCACTGGGGCAGGGCGTGGTCGATTTTGGTGATCGGGTGGAGTCAGCTAACGTACTGAAATTATGCGGCAACTTTATGGTGGCCGCCGCGACGGAAGCCATGGGCGAGGCGTTCACGTTACTGGAGAAAGCCGGAGTTAATAAACAAGCGGCACTGGAACTGCTTTGCGGCAGCCTGTTTGCCAGCCCCATTTACCGCAATTATGGCCAATCGATTGTAGACACCGCGCATGATCCCGCGAAGTTTATACTCCGCCTGGGATTGAAAGATATGCGGCTGGTACGAGACGCCGCCGACCACGTCGGCGTACCGATGCCGCTGGCCGATCTGGTTTTTAATCGCCTGCAGGCGGGCGTCGCCAAAGGCCGGGGCGATTTAGACTGGACGGGTTTGGCGCTTGGTGCCCGCGACGACGCGGGCTTGTAATCTAAATGAGCGGCCATCAGAACCTGAGTGAGGCAAAATGGCGACAAAAACGTCCTATAACCCAAAAAGTCATGAGGAAAGCTATTTCTCTCAAATTTCGGCGGGATCTGTTTTGACTTTTTGAAACGTAGGCTGTATCGTCCAAATGTGTCGTTGTAGAGAGGCTAAGAGAGAGCCCTACCCCATCGGGTCTTTTTTTCTTCTTCTTCGACAATGCGTTTTTTAGGACAGCCAGTGCTTGAGCCTGTCGCGCACTCACTGGGCTGCCCAACCAACTGTTGGCTAGAGAGGTATCATTTATGGTTGCTAAAACAAATCCAATGTCCGCTGGAAGCAGCATCCTTGTGGCTGCGGGAGCGCTAGCGTTAGGGTTGAGCGCGGTAGTCAGTTCCGCGTCAACGGTGACAATTTACAACACCGGAACCGATAGCAGTGGAACGGTCTTAAGTAACGGCTCCGCAGTGTCCAATTACGCATTGGTCTTAGCACCAAGCAATCAAGGTACGACCTTGGCCGTTTATAATTCTTCTGGTAGCTATCCCGGCAATGTTTGGGCCGCGCCCAACGACACCTCGGCTTGGATTGCCCCGGCCTCTGGTGGGGCATACACCAATTCGCCGGCAACTTATGGCCTACCCGGTAATTATGATTTCCGGACCACCTTTACCTCCGCGACGGCGGGGTTGATTACAATTTCCGGGCAATGGGCCACGGATAACACCGGCTCGGGAATCTCAATTGATGGCGTGGCTGCGGCAATGACCTCGTCGGAATTGCCCGGGGCTACCGGATATAATTCTTTTACCTCTTTTAATATCACAGGCAATGTTGTGGCTGGCAACAATACTCTCGATTTTTTATTGGCAAATGGCACCACCTCCAGTAACACGGACGAAGCTAACCCGGTGGGGTTGCGCGTGCAAATTGGCACAGCCTATGTCGTAGCGGCCTTGCCTATGCCGGGCACCGGACCGCTGGCTGCGTTGGGTGGCTTGGCGATAACCGGGGCCTTGGTATTACGGCGGCGCGTAGGCCTTTAAGGCATCTGATTATTGATTTCATCCTTAAGCATATTCAACGAAGCGAGGTTTTTCCGCTTCGTTTTTTTTGGGGGGCGGCCTGTCTTGAATGGAATGCAGGGGATCTGTATTGCGTTGTCAAACCCGGCCATATTGTCCGGGCAGATTCACGGCACCCTTTCGCCCTAATGCGGCGGCGGCATGAATTGGAAAATAGGGATCTCGAAGGGCTTGCCGGGCCATGAACACAATATCCGCTTTTTCGCTGGAAATAATTTCGGCCGCCTGCTGCGCTTGAGTAATCAAGCCGACCGCCGCGGTTGCGATTCCGACTTCCCGACGAATTGTCTGGGCGAAGGGAACTTGGAACTCCGGCCCAACGGGGATGTGCGCCTTGGGAACCACCGCCCCGCTTGAACAATCAATTAAGTCCACTTCCGCGGCCTTAAGTTTTCGAGATAGCGCCACAGAATCTTCCAGTGTCCACCCCCCCTCCACCCAATCGACGCAGCTTAACCGCACGGCCAGCGGCAAACGCTGCGGCCACACTTTATGCACAGCCTCAATTGTTTCCATCAACATGCGGATACGGTTATCAAAGCTTCCGCCGTACGCGTCGGTGCGTTTATTAGTCAGCGGCGATAAAAATTCATTGATCAAATAGCCATGCGCACCGTGCAACTCTAACAGTTCATAACCCGCCTTCAGTGCGCGCATGGCCGCAGCGGCAAACGCCGCTTGAATGGCTTTAATTTCCGTAATGCTTAATTCATGCGGCATTGGAGATTGGTCGTCAAAAGGAATCGGCGACGGTGCCACAACGGTCCAGCCGCCCTCGGCCGGCAAAAGTGCTTTGCCAGGAACCGGCACGGAAAAGAGCCGCGCGGTAGAAGCCTTGCGCCCCGCGTGCGCCAGTTGAATGCCCGGCGTTCCGCCATAGGATTTAATAAAATCGGTAATCCGGGCCAGCGGTTCAATCTGTCCGTCATGCCATAGACCCGCGTCCTGCGGACTGATCCGCCCCTCCGGCGTTACGGCTGTGGCTTCCGCCACAATTAAGCCCCATCCCCCCACCGCACGAGATCCCAGATGGACAAGATGCCACGCCGTGGCACTGCCGTCCTGCGAAGAATACATGCACATGGGCGAAACACCCAGACGATTACGAATCGTGACGTCGCGTAATTTCAGCGAATCAAAAAGCTCAGGCATTACAATAACTCCAAAAACCCATCATAGCCCGCGCCCCGCACAACCCTGTCGGACACTGGCACGAGCCATCGGCAACAGCCCAGGCAAGTATAGATGGCAATCTATCAGGAAATCAAGTCGCACGCGCTGTGACACGCCACAATGCGCAAGGGTCAATACGAACTCCCCACTGCAACGCGTAACCTGTAACTGTAGCCCCCGCAAACCCCCGCCATCTCGCAACGCGCTTTAGGGGGCCAGATGCGGCTTAATGTCATGGCCATGGGTAAATTCGTAGTAGAGCCGGGCGTATTGGCCGTTGCGCTCCAGAAGGCTCTGGTGGTTGCCGTGTTCAACAATGCGTCCCTGATCCAGTACCAGCACCTGATGGGCACCAATGATGGTGCTCAAGCGATGTGCCACGATAAACGTGGTGCGGTTTTCCACCAGGCGTTCCAGAGCATTTTGAATCAGCAACTCGGTTTGCGTATCAATGGCGCTGGTGGCTTCATCAAGAATTAAAATTCGTGGATTGGCCAGAAACGCCCGGCAGAAGCAGACCAGTTGCCGCTGGCCCAGACTAAGTGACCCCCCGCGTTCACCCACATCGGTCTGGAAACCATCTTTAAGCCGGGAGAGGATGTCGTAACAATCCAACTGCCGGGCGGCGTCATACACCTGCTGATCCGTCGCATCCGGTCGGGTGTAGCGGATGTTATCCATGACGGTACCGGTGAAGAGAAAATTATTCTGAGAAACAATGCCGGTTTGTCGATGCAGACTTTCGCCCTGAATTTTGCGCAGATCATAGCCATCAATGAGAATTCGTCCCTGCTGGGGTTGATAGAATCGGCAGATCAGGCTGATCACCGTGGATTTGCCGCAGCCGGTCTGCCCCACCAGCGCAATGGTTTGTCCCGCCTGGGCGTCAAAATTAACATCATGCAACACCGGCTTAGCGGGATCGTAGCCAAAGCTTACGTGTTCAAAACGCACAGCGCCGCGAATTTCCGCAAGCACCAGGGCATCGGGTACATCCGTGACCTGCGGCTTTTCCGCCAGCAGGTTCTGCACACGTTCGGCACACGCCATAGCCATCATCGTGTCATTGTAAAAATTGCCGAAGTTAATGACCGGCCCCATAAACCAGTCCCAGTAAACATACAATGCGACAAGTTCCCCGACTTTGAACCGCTGGTTTGCCGGGCCATCGGCGGTATGGAAAACCAGCCACGCGCCAAACAGGAGAATAATCACTTTTCCCAGAAATCCCACCACGCCCAGCAGGGGTTGATAAATGCCGTTGATATAGGCAGCTCGCATGTTATTGGCGGTGTTGGTGGTTTGCAGATCATTAAACACATCAAGATTCTGATTCTGGCGGTTAAAAGCGGTCACGACGCGCATTCCGGAAATATTTTCCGCCAGATTGGTGCTCACGCGCGTATAGCCTTCCCGCGTCATACGCCACGCCACACCCACCTTCCGGCGATAAAAGTTATTCATCAAATAAAGCACCGGCCCCAGCCACAATACCGCCAGCCCGATGCGCCAGTCCATCAGCATGATAATGGTCGCCGCAATGAGCATCATGGTAAGGTTGGAAAAAGCGGTATTGATCCCCCAGACAATAAAATTAGACATGGAATCAATATCGCTGGTGCCGCGCGTCAGAATGCGGCCAAAACGTGTTTTGTCATAAAAGCTCATGGACAGTTCCTGCAAATGCGCAAAAACCGCCCGGCGAAGCGTGAAAATCACTTTCTGCCCGATCAACGTGGTGTAATAAATTCCGAAGCGCTGCAGCAGCAGCGCCACCGTCATGGTTAAAGCCCACGCGCCAATGGTGGAAGTAATATTGCAATACGCCAGTTCCCGCCGCCCCAGATGCGCCAGCGTTCCCGCGGCACCGACATTCACCCGGCTTATCATATTGATAATAAACGATGTGAATATATTTGGATGTTTTCCAGGAATGTCCGTGTCCACCAGTTGCTGCATATAGCGCGGTGTGATCATTTCCAACAGATTTACCATCGTGCCCACCACGGTGGTAAGAATATAAGCATTGCGATAAGGCCGCATCCAGCCCAGCACACCCCGGAGAACCTTGCGCTCAATAGGCTTGCGATCCGGCTCAAAATCCGGGTCGAGGGACGATAGGTCTTCGGATGAACCCGCCCGTTGTTGCGCTGCGGGCTTGGGGGTGTCCCTCCGGCGGCGTAAGAATGGCAATAGCGGCTTCATAGCGCTCCCTCCGCCGCGCCACGCCGCGATGTCGATCCCAGCGGTGGCAGGACGCCCGGACCGCCGCCCAGCAACTGCACCTCGGCAATTTCCCGGTAATGCCCGTGTTGTCGCAACAGCGCGTCATGCGTGCCGGCCTGAGTAATAGTTCCCTCTTCCAGCACCAGCACCAGATCAGCCGCTTTGACCGTACTTAAACGGTGGGCGATGATAAAAACGGTGCGATGCTGCAACACCAGTTCCAAAGCGCGGCGGATGAGGTGTTCAGTCTCCGGATCCACGGCGGCCAGGGCGTCGTCAAGTATGAGAATGCGCGGATTGGCTACAATGGCCCGGGCAATGGCTAATCGTTGCTTCTGCCCGCCGGAAAGCGTCAGCCCGCGTTCGCCCAGCATGGTGTCATATTGTTTTGGCATATCCATAATAAATTCATGGGCCTGCGCAATCCGCGCCGCCGCTTCCACCTGCTCCACGGAGGCCTTGGGATCACCATAGCGGATGTTGTTAATCACCGTGTCCGAGAAAAGAAAGGTTTCCTGAAATACAAATCCCATCGCCTGCCGCACCGAACGCAGGGAAACAGATCGAATATCATGACCATCAACAAAAATGGCCCCGGTTTGCGGATCATAGAAGCGGGCCAGAAGCTGCATCATCGTGGTTTTGCCGGCCCCCGTAGGACCCACCAGCGCTATAACTGAACCCGCAGGTGCCTGAAAGGAGATGTTTTTTAAGACCGGCTTTTCCGGATGATAGCCAAAGCTGACGCCGGAAAATTCCACCGCGCCCGGCCCCCGCGGCAATGCTGGTAATGCCGCAGCTTCCGTGATACTGGGATAGGCATAGAGGATTTCAAAAAAGCGACGGGCGGAAACCACGGCCATCTGATATTGGTTGGCGATCTGGTTAATTTGTTGCAAGCGTGAGAGGATCGCTCCCATCGCTACGCCAAATACCAGAATATCACCGGCGTGCAGTTTTCCGCTGACCGCCAGCATGGCACCTAGAAAAAACAGCAGCAAATTGGCTCCCGTGGCGATTCCCCGAATCACGGGAATAAAATTTGCCCACATGCCCACGGTGGTCATGACCTGTGAAAAATAGGTATCGGCCGTCGCGTTGTATTTGCCGGTCTCCGTGGTTTCGGTAGCAAACGCCTTGACCACATTTACGCCCGCGACATTTTCGCTGTACACATTGACCAGTTGATCGCCGGTGGCCATCAGGTCCCGCTGCACCGGGCGCATTTTTTTCCCAAATCGCAGAATGTACCAGATCCAGAACGGCACCGGCAATAAGGACGCCAGACCCACCCACGGGTTGATCGTGGCGATTAAAATATTATAACCAATTGTGTAACCGACAATTTCCGCGATGGAAACCAGAGACAAGTTCACAAAAAACCGTACATTATGCAAATCCGACAAAGCCCGGTTGATCAATTGCCCGCTGGAATGGGCGTCATGAAATGAAAAGCCCACCTGCTGGAGTTGATCGTACACCGCTGATCGCATATGAAACACCATATCCATGCTTAAGCGGGTGTTGGTAATGCTGCGAAAAAAATTGCATACGCTCGAAAGTATGATAAAAAACGCCAACATCCCCACCAGCATCAACGCCACATGCAGCGAACCATGACGAAAGGCATTCCAGTCCGGCTTTTGCGTGCCCCCAGCGATCTGCGTCCCCGCTGAACTTAATGTGGTGCCGACGGTGTTAATCACCACGCGCGTGAGGTCTACAGCCGATATTTCCAGAAAGACGCCCAGCCCCACCAGCAAACACGCCAGAACCGCCAGCCATTTTACCGGCCGCACGAATTGGAACATGTGCTTAATAAGCTCAAAATTGCTGAAGTTATTCGGATCGCGCGCCGCCGTATTCGGTGGAAGCGATCCGGTAGCGGCGGATGAAAAGTCTGATCCGTTCCCGCCCCGCGCACGCTCCGCTAAAGGCGGCTGATCCGTTCGAGGCTGCCCTGAATTCGAAGATTGCTTGTCGCGTTGCATACGTGCCACGAATCCGCCGCAAAGCCAATGATCATGCGCAAAGCCGCCCCGTCATAGATGGCGGCCGGGAGGAGCGGTTTCCGCAAAAGCTGAACTTACTTCAAACCGCCCCGGCGTGCAAATATCCGATGCCACTCCATCGCGCTTATTTCCCGTTGCGACGGGAGGCCGCCCACTGCTGGCGGGTGACAATGGGCACATAGCCGATAGCCAGACGTTTGGGCGGCGTGACGAGTTGGGCCGGGTCAAGATCAACCAGCGAGCCTTGCGTCGGCGGCGGCAGGTACTGGCGGTTTTTTGTCCAATGGCGTTGCAACATTTCGGCGCGCTTCTGCATTTTGTCACGTTCGGCCTGACTAAGGTCGGCGTGCAGCAGCGCGGGCTGGTCTTCAAAACGATACCAGTAATAGGTTACCACCGAGCCATCGCTTAAATGAGCGTAAAAGGGGCCGGCCGCCGGGCCGGGCTTTTTGTAGGAACTGTTGGGGCCGGCGGGCGTGGTGTAGGGCCTGGGCGGCCGCCTCCGCGATGGATAAAAATTCACGCCCTTAAGCCCAGTTGCATTGGGAACATCGGCCGCGTGTACCGCATGCCATTGAACCTGTTTTCCATGGTGCACAAGCCGGTAGAATCGCGGCAACAAGGCGCGGAAGCCATTGGGTCCGTCGTGCACCAACTGCCGGTTCCAAGTGAAGCCGTAGGACACCGGGTCCGGAAGAAATGCTTTGGCGAAAAGCGTCCAAGGCAGCCCGGCTCGCTGCGTCTTGGATGTGCTATTGGCATAGATCTTCCAAGTAGACCATAAATGGGGCGTAAACCGCTGCACAACGCCCTGCGACAAGGGGATCCTGCCGCTTACCGCAGGGCCGCCGTTAAACCATGCTTTTACGGGGTCCCAAAGCGCCTGACGACTGTAGCTGGTCAGGCGGTTGAGCAGAACGGCATTCCCCTGGCTATTGGCCGGGAACGACACCTGCCCAAGACGCGCGTAGGTGCCCGTACGGATCTTGCTTATAGCGGCCGGAAGATACTGTGTTTCCATCTGAAAGGCCTTATTGGCAATGGACCACCGCGAGTCAAGCAGTTTGCCAACGAGGCGCGCGTGCTTTACGGCGGGGCGGTTCCAGAAGTACGGCGTAAAAAAACAGACTGGCCCCTTGAAGTTGCGCGTGTTAAGAAACAATGTCCAGCAGTGGTTGCCCATGGGAATGTTTTTGCCGTCGGTGGTTGCTTGCGGATCGGTAAGCGGCAGCGGCAGATAGCCGTACCCAAAGAGTTGTCCATTGACACCCGGTTTCAGGGTGAGACCATCAGGCGGAAAGAGCAACCAGGGACTAAGCTGGGCCACGGCGTAAGCCCCACGCGGGTGCTTCCAACTGCCTTTGCCATTGCCCGGTGCGTCCGCTATGAACTGAAAATTAAACGCCACACCCCCCAGGTGAAACTTCGGGGCCGCCGTGGGAAATCGGGTACCGCGCCACCAGCCAAGGCCCCCTTCAATGTCCGAATATAAATGTTGCGGGGGCTTGCCCGTGTACTGGGCCGCCATCCATGTGCCGAACAGCCCTGATTGAAATTGATTCCCCGGGTACCGCAGCAGGAGCGGCCAAGCCGCGGAATACATGGAGAAGCCGGCATCATACCTTTTAGGTACTCGCTTGACGGGCACAATCATGTAGCCATCGGCATGTACCCCTCCCAACTCTGCGGCGTGTGCCGTTAAGGTTGACAGCATAAGTGCCAGACTCGCGGCTAAAACGGCTAAACGCTTCATTAGATATGTTCCTCCACACAAATGCCTGCGTATTGTCCAGCCCAGGCGGAATCCGACAATCAATACCCGAAATCACTCGACGGCTTTTGGCCAACCAAGCTCGCTATGAGCCTCCCTTGATATAGAGTATACCCCCGCCCAAGCATCCGATGCCACACATATCAATTTCCCCCGTGTTAATTTCCCTGAGTTTGTTGCCCACCTGTCGGCGGGGTATAATAAGTGCTTGATTTAGCTCTTTGAAAGGGGGCGAAAGGTATCGACCGGACAGTAGTGTCGATGATGGCGTGCCGACCTGCCAAACAAGTCGTTAAACTGAGTGGCAAAAAATCAAATGCTGAGAACTTCAAGTTCCCAACAGCCGGGGGCGCAAGCCTTCGGTTGGCTGCCTAATTAAACAGGCAACCCGGTTCCCGCAGGAAGTCCGCGGCTTGCGACGAACCGACGACTAGCGGAATGCTCAAATGGCAACGTCTATCGGCCATTTGCTAAGACCCAGGATGGGCTGGAATTTCCGGAAGTCAGACTGTCGGCGTCCGGCGATTTGAGATTAACATGCAGTCTACGCACGTAGAGGTTGTCTTCAACCTGCCACGGGACGAGGGTTCGACTCCCTCCGCCTCCAAGTTTACGCCGGGCCAGTCTCCTGACTGCCCGGCGTTTTTTTTTACAGAACGCGAC
>JAKATV010000401.1 GCA_021818565.1 Planctomycetota bacterium | reverse complement strand
AATTCAGCCGCGTTTTTTCATCTGGAAGAAAAAATGCGGTGCACCAGCCAGATTTTAAGCCGCCATGAAGGAAGAAGCGGAAAATTTACTCGGTGGTTGAACGTCATTACTCGGACAGGCTCCTAGGAAACTCGCATCGCAGAGGCCCGCCCGAATTTATTGCCACGCCCCCCTGCAACTTCTATTGCTGTTGTGCGTTGGGCGTTGTGAGTGTGTTTGGCGCTTAGGAATTGTGCAATGGGCAATGTGTTGGGCTTAGAAAACGGGCTTGGCAACAGGCCTTGCTCAAATATCACGGTATGGTTAGATTAATTGGCACACTGGTTCGATACGCACGAGATTTCCGGCAAGATGGTTTATTTTTTTTTTGGAGCTTCTATGAGTAAACGCATCAAGAAATCATGGTTCGTGGCGGGTGCGGCGCTGCTGGCGGCCGGCATAACCGCTAGTGTGGCAATGCGGCCGACTGCCAACTTGGGCCTTGAGGCTTCCGCTGTCGCAGCGCCGGCGGCGGGTACGCCGGTGGATATGGAAATATCCCGTGGAAGTTACCTGGTCAATCAGGTGGCCATGTGCGGCGATTGCCATACCCCTATGAATCAAAATGGCCGCTTTATCAAATCCAAATGGCTGCAGGGTGCCAAAATAGCGTTTAAGCCCAATTTCCCGGTGCGCCATTGGCCGCACGGCGCGCCCAATATTGCGGGATTGCCCTGGCGGTGGAATGCCGGTGCGATGATTAAATTCCTTACCACCGGACGTGATCCACGCGGGCATTATGCCGGGCCGCCTATGCCGGCCTATCGCATGAATCATGCGGATGCTGTAGCGGTAACCGCGTACCTCAAGAGCTTGCCACGCGGAAAAATGCCACCGTGGATGCGGCATCATTAAGCAGCGCGGCTGCCGCGTGCGATTATTAAATCAATAAGGCGGCTTCGATGGCCAAGCCGGGACCGAAGGCCAGCATCATACATGGTAGCGATGCCGACTTTTGGCGCAGACGTTCCACAATAAACAGGATCGTCGGGGAAGACATATTGCCGCAGTCGGCCAGCACCGCACGGGAAACATCCAGTGCGTCAATGGGTAAACTCAGGCTGGTGCGGACGGCATCCAGAATGCCCGGCCCGCCGGGGTGAACCGCCCAGGAACCGATATCCGCAATAGTCAGATTGTGCGTGGCCAGGAATTGCTCCAACCAGGGCCTTAGGTTTTCCGCGATTAACGCCGGCACGCGGCGCGAAAGCGTCATCTGAAAACCATGGTCGCCAATGCGCCAAGTCATATCCGCATTGGATTCAGGCAGTAAATATGAGCCGGTAGCTTGGCACGTCCAGCTTTTGCCCGGCGCGGCACGCTTTCCCACAATCGCAGCCGAACCGTCAGCAAATAACGCGTTGGGCAATACATTGTCGGTATTCCAGCCTTGCTGAAAATGGAGGCTGCACAGTTCAGTGGCACATAATAAAACCGTCGCATCCGCCTGGGCGTTGGCAATGGCCAGCGCCACCTGCAACGCATTGAGCGCCGCGTGGCAGCCCATAAAACCGATGTTCACGCGGCTGACCGAACGGGATAATCGCAATGTTTCTATAATTTCTCTATCCAGCCCCGGAGAAACAAATCCGGTGCAGGAGACCGTTATCAGATGCGTTACAGCGGCTGGGGCACAGCGTGCGTTGCTCAACGCGGATTGTGAAGCACGCAGCGCTAAGTCAACAGCCTCGGCGGCATAACGCTCCATACGTAGTCCGGTGCCCGGCCCAGCGGGGCCAGAGCCGTTCGATCCATTATAAAACGGTGTGGCACCATTCTCCTGATCCAACAGCACGGTATGGCGGCGTTTAATAGTGGATTTGCGGTACACAGCGGCCAGAAGGCGGGACTGCTTTTCCGTAAGACCCTTTTGGGCAATAGCGCACGCTTTGTCCTGACTGATCCCGTAATTCGGCAATGCCGTCCCCACACCGGTGATATGCAAACCCATTGGAACTCCAAAATTAAGCCGTAGCCATTGGCCGATTTATCTGCCGGACAAGCGGACCGGCCAGTGCCGGAGAAATTTTCAGCGCCTCAACCGCCAAGCGTGTAATGGCCCCATTCCGCAGCGACATGGTGACGGCCCGGCAGATACGTTGCCGCGATCCGACAAGCTCACGGAATTGCTTCTGCCATTGCGGCCCAAGTTCATCGCGCCAGGCCCTCACAGCCTGCTCAACCAACGGCAGGATTCGCTTGGCACCGGCTAAGGCCCAGGCCATTCCCTCTCCGGAAAAGGGTTCAACATATCCCGCCGAGTCACCCAGAACAAAAAGCCGCTTTTCAAAAAGTATGCTCCGATGACGCGTAAGCGCCGGTGCCCCGTGCCAGCGGCACGTCGTAAGGCCCTCCGGTACCGGCAATCCCGAATCGCGGATTATTTCTGCCACGGCGTTGCCCGCCCCTGCGGCGTCACGGGCGGCATGAACATCTAGCGCCGCAGCGATATGAAGGCTCTGGTTTTCCACAGTCACCAGCCCGGCGTATCCCCGTTTGCCGCAAGCCATATAAATGATTCCGGGAGCGTAGTCATTGGCGGGATAGTCAAGCGTTCCCGCAATACCCACGCGCGAATTGGCTGCAATTTCCAGCCCGTCATCATCGCGCAGTAGCCGCCCGCCCAGGCCATCGGCAACCAGTACGATTTTAGCCCGCAACGACGTAGCGTTGCCGTCCTGCACGACAGATACTTCCCGATGCGTGGAAAAGCCGGCCGTGGCCTGCGCCGTGGTGCGCGGCATAAAAATGGCTCCCGCTTTTTGCGCATGGTTAATCAATGCCATATCCAACACCTCACGGGAAATTGCCAGCCCGCTGGGGATGGGTATTTTGGCCGTTGTGCCACCACAAGCAAGATAAAACCGATCAATCGGCGTGGCACCTAAATCGCGGATCTTAAATTGCGCCTCTTCAAGCAAGTTCACTGCCGCCTGATTCAAACAACATCCGCAAGCTTTCCCACGCGGAAACGCCGCCTTATCGATTAACAATACACTAAATCCCCGCCGCGCGGCTCCATAAGCGGCCATAGCTCCTGCCACACCGGCCCCCACCACCAGCACATCCCACACGCGACCAACATTCCCGGCTTCGGAAAAGCAAATCATGTCCGACTCCAGGACAAGACAAAGCGACATGGAAAACGCGGTTGAATTTTAACATTGCCCAAGCCGGCTTGCTCGGCCAGGGCCGCGCTTTCCGCCATGGTATAAGCGGCTCGCACCGACCGGGGGCCGTCCACGCACACCACGCGAGAACCCAGTACACATGCGGCACCTGACGCCAGAAGCCACCCGATGGCGGAGCGGCGCAGATCATTGACGATCAACCGCTGTCCGGCCCCACCGGCCAACTTTTTCAAGAAGGCAACGGCCTGTGAAGAATCCAGATGATGCATAAACAATGAACTCACAATAACATCATAGCCTTGTGGAAGCGGGTCGGTAAAAACATCCCAGATAAACCAGTCGATGCAGACACCCTGCTTTTCGGCATTGGCTTTGGCATGGGCAATGGCGGTCGTGCTTTTATCACAGCCCGCGATCTCCAATTTTACGCCCGCCTGATGGGCCAGTTTCCACAGCGCGATAGGGACATCACCCCCGCCCGTGGCGACATCCAGTACCCGCAATACCTTTTTATTCTCCAAAATCGGATAAATTTCACGCCACACAATTCCCGCGCTGTCACTCCACTGGTTGATTCGCTCCAGAGCAGCCAGGGCACGGTGATGATGTTCGGGAGATATATCGGGCGAATCCATAATTTCCGGCACGCGTTTCTGCTTCATAATATCTCCTCGGTTAATGCCCGCAGCGGTGCGGACGCTTTGGCCAGGATTTCAGCGTATTCTTCATCGGCATTGCTGTCCGCGGTTATGCCGGCACCCGAGCGGAATTTTGCAATCCCATTGACAATATGGATGGTGCGGATGGCAATATTTAACATACCGTCACCCGCCGGACTGATCCAACCGATGTTACCGCAATATATGCCGCGAGGCTGATTTTCCAGTTCACGGATAATCTCCATAGCTCTGATTTTAGGCACTCCAGTAATGGAGCCGCCAGGGCACATAGCCGTGATGATTTTATCCCACCGTTTACCCACGTGTGGGTGTAGTTTACCGGTGACCACGCCATGCGTATGCCAGAGCGTGGGCAATTTCTCGATTTGCCGGGCTTTTTCCACGCTTACGCTGGTGCAAACGCGGCCCAGATCATTTCTTAGCAAATCCACAATCATCGCCAGTTCAGAGCGGTCTTTTTCGCTGTGCAATAATTCGTCACACCGTTGCTGATCCGCAACAGGGTTGCCGCATACACGTGGGCGAGTGCCTTTGATGGGGCGTGTTTCAAGCAGTTGTCCGGCGCGTTGCAGAAATAATTCCGGCGATGCGGAAATAATTTCATCGTCTCCATATCGAAAAAACGTGGCATATTGCGCCGGGTTGTTTTTCACCAGACGACAGAAAACCTGAGATCCCGGTTCCGCCACTCTCGCCGTCCACACCGCGGATATATTAGCCTGATAGATATCACCGCCGGCAATGTATTCTTTGCAGCGGCGCACGGCCGCCTTGAATGCGGCACCATCCGGGTGCTGTACGCCCGTCGCTGGAACCGGAGCATACTTGGGAACATCGCAGGTATTTGCAGCGCTGAATTGGCGTTGCATTTGCTCCATGATTTTTTCCGCTTCTGCGAAATCCGGATGCAGCGCCACCAAAAACCACTGCCGCGTAGCGGCATCCAAAACAAAATAGCTCTCAAAGATCTGCCAATGCGCCAGGGCAATATCCGCTGACGACTGACCATACAACTGTGGCAATTCGGCCATGACGCCGGCTTCGTAGCTCAACCAGCCGAGCCATCCGACGCGATCCGGCGGTGGCTGGGAAAATGAAATCTCTGTGATAATATTCTGCCAGCATTGCCAAGCTGCCGACGGCATCATGGCAATGTCTTCAGGAACTTGGGCACGCGCCGCCAAACCAGTGCGGTGTAATGTAATTTTCCCCTCGTCCGCGGTCAGCCGCACGCCGGAAATCGCGTTGACGGCCAAGACCGCATTCCCATCGTTTCCGCTGTGCAGTACAGCGATATCTCCGCGCTGTGCTGCCAACACACCCAGCAGCCGCAGCGGATCAACGCTGCCGCCGACAGCGCGACTATGAAGCGTAAGTTTGCAGTCAGCCATTAAAACAACCTCAAAGGTTTCATGGTTGCGGTGCCCCATTAGCGAAAAAACATAAGCCAGACAAGTAACAAAACGGGCAGCAGACAGGGCAATGCGTAACGGACGCTATAACTGACAAATCCAGGGCACGCGACGCCTTCCTGTTGTGCGATGGCTCGGATCATCAGATTCGGACCATTACCGATCCAGGTTAACGCACCGAAAAATACCGAACCAAGCGATATGGCCAATGCCGCAAGCGCGGTATCCGGATCGGCCAATTTCAGGCGGAGCGTTTCCCGTGCGTCGGTGGAATGCTTTTGTTGCGGCACGACTCTTGGCTTGAAGACATCATGGGTCAAGTGGGCGTTCCTCGGCGATGGGCTATTTTGATTACTTTCGGCCACGCGCAATTGCAAAATCGCCAGATAGGTTGGCGCGTTATCCAAAACTGCTGATAGTGCGCCGGTCGTGAAAAAACATTGGCCACTTGTATGCAGCCATTGCGTTAATTTACCGGCCCGGGCCTGCTGATTCAAGAAATGCAGCGCCGGCGTCATGGCCAGAAAAATTGCTAGAAACAGTATGCCGATCTCCCGCACAGGCTGAAAATTAAAGCGATTTTCGCGACGCAGGTCCGCCGGACACAGCAATAGCGACACTCCGGACGCTATCACCAGCGTGGCGTCCCGCCATGGCGGCGGAAGAAATAATCCGGCCATGGCAACCGGCAGCAGTAGTAACTGCTCAACACCGTCGATTTGAATTGCCGGAGAATTGTCCCAAGCCTGTCCCGCCGGCGATTTTTGTTGTAATGACGCACGATGCCGAAAATCCAAAAAGCAAAACATTGCCAGCAGCAATCCAACGGCTAACAACCATATCCTCCAGGCATGAATGGTTATCCACCAGAATGGAATGCCGGAAAGGTAACCCAACAATAGCGGCGGATCGCCCAGGGCGGTTAACGAGGCACCCACATTGGCGACAACCAGCACAAAGAAGATGACATGGAAGGGGCGAATGTGGCCTTGATTCATCCGGAGGAAAGGCCGCGCCAACAATACCGACGCCCCCATGCTTCCGAAAACATTGGACAAAATAGCGGCCCCCAACAGCATAAGAACATTCAGACGCACCGTGGCCGGCGCTTTGACACGTATTACAATGCCGGATGCGATGATAAATAGCGCCGAGAGCAACACAATAAAATCACAATACGTCGCCAGGCTTGCCGATAGTTCCGCTTCCGCAGAGCGATGGAATACCCATAAATAAGCCAGAGCCGCCAAGACGCTTACGCCCAGGCAGAACCACGCGTAAAACTTTTCCCACCAGAGCGGAAAAATGGCGGGTATAAAAGCGATACCCGCCAGCAGCACCACAAAGGGAATCAGCCAAGGCTGCCCAACGGATATCGGCGAACTGCCGGAGGTGCTGTGAAGCAGTAACCGCCCCAGATAAACCAGCGCCGCAATTCCCAAAGTGCTCCCCGCGATAAACAGACGGGGGGCGAATAAATCAGTACTGTTGTTTGCGGCGCGCAGCACGCGGGGATAGGCCCGACGAATGCGAATCAGTGGCTGCCCGCTTTTCATTTTCGCCATCATGGCGCAAGCAAGGTAAATTGAAAAGGGGTTTTATGTGATAGACACAAAGCATATCCTTAAGGCGGCATCACATGGATCGGTCCAGCGGGAAAGCAGCCGAATCCGGATATGGACTGAAATAACAGCTCTCTAAATAACCAATCCCCACGTTAACGGTTAAATCGCCTGTACTACCAGTTGCCCTCCGGAAACCGCAACAGCGCGAATCGGTGCGCCTTTTTCAATAATCGGGCCTTCGCTTATACAGGCGATACGGTGGGTGTCGATCAGGCCGGTCCCCGCTGGGCGCAAGGTCGTTACCGCTGATCCGGTATGGCCGATTAAAGCGGTTAATTCAATCTGCTGATCTTTGGAGACAGCATTTACCTTCTGCGGATTAGGCCCCCGCAAAAGCACTCGGCGGCCCACGGGGCTGTGGGGATAGTACTTGACAAATCCGGTTATCACTAAAGGAGTCAGCACCATAAGAGACAGGGCGCAAACCATGCCGAAGGTCGGCCCGACAATAAAACTAAGAATCATGCCGGAAATAGCAAATGCGGCCGCGAGAATCGCCATAAAGCCGTGCGCCGGAACCACCAGTTCCGCCAACAGACAGATAAATGCTCCAACATACAGCAGAACGCAGGCCATCAGAATGTCGAAATTCATCACAGTTCAATCCTAAGTCGCGGCATCAACCGGCGTGCCATCATCCGATATTTTTTGCACGATAATCTGATTTTCCCGTATTTCCACGATCTCCACTGGCAACTCGGGCGCGATAAATTCATTGCGTGAAACCACAGTTACCAGATGATTATCAAACCGCGCTTTCCCCGACGGCCGCAACTCCGACACCGCTCGACCGACCGCACCGACAAATAACAGATCTCCCAGCGTCCCCGGCGATGCGTCATGGCGGAGCGATGCGGATACCGGCCTTAATTGCAATCGCCGAAAGCCCGGCGTAATGTCCAGGAACTTGATCAGCAATGCAATGATCACTCCCGCGGCAACGATCGCCAAAGTTACCACGCCCAGCCCGGTTTGAAAGGCCTTTTCCGCCCCAACCGCCGAGGCCCCCATGGGCACGAAGGATGCGATCATGCCGATAATGGCCAAAATAAATCCCGGAATCGCCAGCAACCCTAAACCGCCAAAATGGATAAAGTCCAGGGCGATGATCACAATTCCCAGGAAAATAATTCCCACTTCCCACCAGTTGGCCAGACCCGTGAGCATCGGACCGCCAAGAAATAGCCCCAAAGTTACCAGCCCAATTACCCCAGGAATCAGCAGGCCCGGATGGCTGAATTCCATGTACCCGCAGACCAGCATGATAATCAGCAGAAAAAACCGAACCTGAAACCGGGAACAAAAACGCGACGCTTTTTCCAGAAAATCCATGCGCAATACGGGAATTGTTGGCGCAGTAATGTTGAGCATGGCAGGCAAACTTTCCGGCTCACGGATGAGGGCGGCGGCCAGGCCCATTTGCACCGCCTCCCGTGCGCCCAGGGTCAGAAGCGTACCCGCGTGCTTGGCACGTTTAACATAAACCCACGGATGAACGGGGGCATGACCGGGCACAGCCGCGGTCACAAGCATGAACTTAGCGCGAACTTCTGGTGGAACAAACCGCGTTTCTCCGGTCATTTTATTAACGATCTCATCAATTTGTATTTTCCTATCCATCATAGCCGCCAGAATTAACGCGGGGTGATTCGCATGGTCGTTCTGCATAGACTTAAGTGCAGGCGATGACACCTGGGCCGTGGGATCAGCGGCGATTTTGGCGGCATCGGCACCACGCAGGGCAAAGCTTTGGCCATCCCCCCATGCGGCATTACCCGACATGACGACCTTGGTACATGCCGCCGCAATAATAGCCGCCGGCCCCAGTGCCGCCCTGTTAACCCAGGCGACCGTGGCGACATGAGCATGTCGGATTAACGCGGCAATTTTTAAAGCCGCACGGAGTTGCCCGGCACGTGAATTGATTTGAAAAATCAATATCGAACTTTTATGTTTCAGCGCCGTTGCAATACGCCGTTGCACGCTGACCCAGGTGATGCGATCAATCGAGCCGGTTATCGTGATGATTGCGGCGTGGCGATGCTGCACGGTCTCAAGCGGTTTGGCGGCCACAGCGTGTGAAAGCACGCTTTGACCACGCACCATGATCGGCAGGCATAAGATCAACCAAAGCACCATGGCATATAACGCGCTGCGTCTGTGGAGGCCCTGCCGTCCACCGCTAAACTTCCCAAAGCCGTTCCCACAACGCATTTTCATGACCGCCTCTCGTTATTCTTATGATAGACGGGAAAAATGGCCGCCACAAGCGGGAGAGACACCTTTAAACCGTGCTCCTCCCGGGGAGCCGGCGTGCCGCACACCTGTAGAGGATTGCGAAAAAAACAGCGGCATAGCGCCATATCGCGTTAAAATAATACCGGGTATAATTCTAGATCATGAGCCTGATGGATCAGGATGCCTGCGGAAGCCCCTGCATCGGCTGGATACAAATCATGGAGGATTTGCACGATGGATTCATTTGTCATTGAAGGTGGCGCGCGCCTGCGCGGAAACCTGCGGATTGCCGGCTCTAAAAATGCGGCGTTGCCAGTCATGGCGGCGGCTCTGCTGGCGGATGGTAAATCCGTTATCGCTGA
>JAKATV010000209.1 GCA_021818565.1 Planctomycetota bacterium | reverse complement strand
CTGGATTTGGTCAAGCGTATGTCGGCCTGTATCCCCGATCCGCGTGATCCGGACTGTATTGAGCACCAACAGACCACCATGATCGCCCAGCGTGTGATGGCTATGGGATAGTGCATGGCTTCGGCCAGTCGCAAGAGGCATGAGGTCCACGGGTTCCAAGACATGATGCGGTAGATGATGCGCCGCCCCGTCTTGACGATCTGGCACCCTTCGGAGCGAGTACATCTATGTCGGCCTTTGCAACACCGGGAATCGCGATCTCCTCGCCAGACACCTTGCCCTCGACAATCTTCGCCACCTGCGCTTCTCGCACGGCCCTGCGAAGATTTTCGATCAGACCACCCCGTTTGCCGATGCCATTCTCGGCAGTCTTGCCCGCTGCTCGTTCCGCAACGCCTGATTCGGGCAGCTCCGTTCCCACCGGCATCGCAACGCCCAATGCAGTTGTCGCGGCTTGGCCTTCCGCCCATACGAGGCTCAGGTCGTTGAAGTGCTGCTACACAGCCTTCCAGTTATCTCCATACCACACAGTGTCGGTAACCACACTGCTTTCGGAATCCCCAACTTGATCCATTGCCATTGATCTGTGGTCAGTGAATTCCGCCGCAGCGGAAGTAGCCTGGATGCCGGCGGTGCGGTGCTGCCGGCCACGGCTGCGGCGGGGAAGCGTGACTTCCAAAAGCATGTCGTCGGTTGCGACCAAGCGAGCGATCCTTTCTACCTCATGCAAAAGTGGATTATACGTCCGGTTAAACTGGCTGCAAACAGGCACCTGCGCTATCTTATTTCATGTGATCTACCGATGATCGACCGCCACACTGACAAATCCGCTGGACTGTGGGATAATCGGTTTTAGGCGGGAGGAAGTTCCGGGGCGGCGGGAGTCCGGGGTTTTTGTTGGCAGGCAGAACAGGGCGGCGCAGAATTTGTGAGTACGCAAGGCAGCACCAGATCGACTGAGCAGCAGATTCATGCCGCGCTGGATTCGGCTTATCGCAAAAAAACGCCGCTGGGCACGCTTTGGAGTCTGTTTCAGAATTATCGCCCGCGCATGCTGCTGGTGATTATCACCTTTGCCATCAAACAATCGCCGGTCTGGGCGTTGCCCATTGTTACGGGCAACATCATCACGGCCATCACCCAGATTGACTTTCACCGCCGCAGCGGCCACGCGTATGCTGATGGGCCGCTGGTTCGGTTTATGATCATCAATGCGGCGATCATGTTTATCCTCATTGGGCAGAATATTCCCATGCACACGCTGTATGCCAGGCTGCTGTCATCGGTGGTGCGGCAGGTGCAACTGGTGCTGCGGTCCGCGCTGGTGGTGCGATTGCAGCAACTGTCCATGAGTTTTCACGACAACATGCTGGCGGGGCGGCTGCAAAGCAAAGTGTTACGCGATGTGGAGGCGGTGCAGCAATTGTCCAGCCTGCTGATTGATACACTGCTTTCGGGGGCGCTGGTGCTGGTGGCGGCGTTTGTTGTAACGGTTACGCGAAGTCCCACGACGCTTCTGTTTTTTCTTATTACCGTTCCGGCGGCGGTGGGTTTAACGCGACTGTTCGGCGGGGTTATGCGCCAGCGCAATGAGGCGTTCCGCATTGAGCTGGAAAAAATGTCCGGCGAAGTATCGGAAATGATTGAGATGATTCCCGTGGCCCGCGCCCATGCGGTTGAACAATCGGAGGTGGACCGGGTGAATCGGCGGCTGGTGCGCATCCGGCGGGTGGGGCAGGAACTTGATACCACCAGCAATCTTTTTGGTTCATCCGGCTGGGCGACCTTCCAGTTTTTTCAAATGCTGTGCCTGGTGTTTAATGTCTGGCAATGCTATCACGGATGGATAACCGTGGGCGATGTGGTGATGTATCAGGGCTTTTTTGCCATGGTGGTTGGCTCGGTGCAATCCATGGTGGCCACGATTCCCCAGTTGGCCATCGGCATTGAATCCATACGGTCCATCGGCGAAGTGCTGGAATCACCGGATATTGAACGCAATGACGGTAAATTGACGGTGTCTTCGGTGCGCGGGCACATCGAATTTCAGAACGTCTGTTATCAATATCCGGGTGCCAACAGGCAGGCTGTGGAAAATTTTTCACTGGATGTGGCGGGGGGGGAAACCATTGCGGTGGTGGGGCAATCCGGCTCCGGCAAGTCCACGCTGATGAATCTGATTATCGGATTTCGCAGACCCACGGCGGGCAGAATTCTGGTAGACGGTATTGATATGGAGGCGATCAACCTGCAAACGCTGCGACGTTTTCTGGCGGTGGTGCCGCAACAGGTGGTACTTTTCAGCGGTACCGTGCGGGAAAATATTGCCTATGGGTTGGAGCATGTCACGCAAGAGCAGTTAAACAGGGTTTTGGAAATGGCGAACTGCACAGAGTTTATCCGGGAACTGCCCAAAGGTATTGATACGCCGCTGGGCAATCGCGGCGGCAAACTGTCCGGTGGTCAGCGGCAAAGAATCGCGATTGCCCGGGCGATGCTGCGTGACCCGCACATTATTATTCTCGATGAGGCGACAAGCGCTCTGGATCTGGCGTCTGAGCAGTTGGTTCAGCAGGCCATTGCGCGGTTAATTAAAGGCCGCACTACTTTTATTGTCGCGCATCGCTTATCCACCATTCGCGATGCGCATCGCGTAGCGGTTATGGATCATGGCCGACTAACGGAAGTCGGAGCTTACGCCGATCTGCTGGCGCGCCCCGACTCGGCATTCGCCCGTCTGCATGCTCTGCAGGTTTAGACGGGGCCGGCGTAGCAATATTTCCGGGCGGGCGGCGAAATCGACGGCATAAATGCTGGCGCTAAGAGAATGATCGGCCTTGGAAAATCGCATCGCAGAGGCCCGCCCGGATTTATTGCCCTGCCCGACGGGGCGTAAGGCTGCGTTGAAGGTTGTGGCCTTATGCTGCGGGCCTTATGATGATGATTCAGGGTGCGGCTTGCAGGATATTTTTGACGTAGGGTATCAGATTCGCAGGTCACGGCATGAGCCAAAATTCGGAGAATTTTTATGATCGGGTGGCTAGCTCTGATTGTTGCGGGGATATTTGAAGTTATCTGGGCGATTGGACTAAAGTATTCCCATGGCCTAACCGAGATTGTCCCCGCTACCGTCACACTTATTGGAATGATCGGGAGTATGGCGTTATTGGCGGTGGCGGTAAAGTCCATTCCGGTGGGAACGGCCTACGCGGTATGGGTAGGTATCGGAACGGTGGGGACTGTATTATTGGGAATTATGCTATTTAAAGAACCCGTCACCGCGGTGCGCATGGGTTTTATTATTCTGATTCTTCTGGGTGTGATTGGTTTAAAGCTCACGGGGCCGTCATAAGCAAACGTCGCCGGCAATCAGGCGGTCGCGGCATCGGCCTGCCGATGGTGGACCGCGCATCGGTAAAATCCGCAGACTGGTAGTTCTAAAACGGAGGCGGAGGGATTCGAACCCCCGGTGGACTTGCGCCCACACCGGTTTTCAAAACCGGCGCGTTAAACCGCTCTGCCACGCCTCCCAGCGTCTGAAGATCCGTAAAAGGCTACGCACAAACCTTCAGTTCTCCCTTAACCAGCATAAACAGTACCGCATTCAATTTACCGGGTCAAATGTTTCATATTGTCCTTACTTTCATATTTATTTCGCATTGACACGACGGCGGCAGCAAATTACGATTCAAAATTCGATAATGCTTGATGGCGGCGACGGACCGAATCGTGGCAGCATCAGGCGAGAATAGTGGTATGTCGGCATCGATTAGATAGATTTCCGAAAAATTAACTACTCGACCCGATACGGAAACAAAAAAGTGTGCGGAACATCGTGTTCCAATGGCATAATCCCGAAATGTTTTACATTCAGGAGGATTACCTATGCGGCGGTTTCCAAAATTAACGTTCATCGTAGCGACACTGACTTTGACCTTCGGGCTGTCGGGTTGCGGCAAGGGCGGCAATAATGCCGGCCAATCCGGCACTTCCGCCAATGCGCCGGCTCCCGCGGCCCCGGCCGCGGCGGCCAAACCCGTGCATATATACCCCAAGGGCACGCCCATTAAGTTGGCGTTTGTCAGCAACAATGTCGCAAATTACTGGAACTTCGCCCATGCCGGGGTTCGGGCCTTTGAAAAGAAAACCGGCATTCAGGTAACCTTTCGTGAGCCGGCAAAGGGGACGGTCGCCGAACAGAATCAGATCGTTGAAGACCTTGTTACCGAAGGGTATAACGGCATAGCCATCAGCGTCATTGCCCCCAATGACCAGATTCGTACGCTGGATTCTGCCGCGCGATCCTTGAATTTAATCTGCGTCGATTCCGATGCTCCCAAATCCGACCGGTTGATGTACATCGGTACCATGAATTACAACGCGGGACTGTTAATGGGTAAAGAAATTGTCAAACTGTTGCCCAAGGGCGGGCAGGTGGCGATTTTTGTCGGCAACCTTGCGGCGCGCAACGCCTCCCGGCGATTGCAGGGAATTGAACATGTTATCAAAGGCCATGGCATCACCATCGTCGCTAAAAAAGAGGACAATCAGGACTATGCGCGGGCCAGATCCAATGCGGAAAATGTCATCAGTGCATTCCCGCATTTAAGCCTCATGTGCGGCCTGTATTCCTATAACGGCGCTTTGGCCGCAGCTGCGGTTAAAGCCGCCGGTGACAAAGGCAAAATTAAAGTCATTGCCTTTGACCAGGACCCGGACACGCTGCAGGATATTAAAACCGGTCTGATCAATGCCACCGTCGTGCAGAATCCTTTCATGGAGGGATACCTTTCATGCAAGTATCTGCGAAATATCTGCGCCGACGGCATGAAAGCCGTGCCCCCCGGTGCAAACGTGGACACAGGCGTACATATCGTGGATGCCGCGAATCTGGCTGCCTACAAGAAAAAGCTCGCCAAGATGATGGCCTCCAAATAAGCTGGATTGTTATCTGATCACACAGGATCACCGCATGGCCGACGACTATATCCTGCGAATGCGGGGCGTGACCAAACGCTTTCCAGGCGTTACCGCTTTGGAACGTGTGGACTTGGAACTCCGCGGCGGCGAAGTTCTGGCCCTCATGGGCGAAAATGGTGCCGGCAAAAGTACGCTGATGAAAATTTTGGGCGGCGCGCAACCCCCGGATGAAGGCACACTGCTTATCGATGGCAAAGAAGTCGCGTTTCGCAATGTTTCCGATTCCCGCCGCCACGGTATTGTGCTGGTGCATCAGGAATTGATGATGGCGTCCAACCTGGACGTGGCCGGCAATATTTTTCTGGGTAGTGAGAAAAGCCATTGGGGGATGTTGCGCCGTCGCGTGATGCGATCCGCCTCGGAATCCGTCTTGCGTCGGGTAGGGCTTTCATGCTCGCCGGCAACATTAGTCGGCTCGCTGACGCCGGGCCAGATGCAAATGGTCGAGATTGCCAAGGCGCTTTCCCATAAAGCCCGAATTCTGATTCTGGATGAACCCACCAGTTCGCTGACACTTACCGAATCTGAACAGCTCTTTAAAATAATCGGCGATCTTCGCGCAGACGGGATCGCTATTATTTATATATCTCACCGCATGGAAGAAGTGCAACGCCTGGCGGACCGGGTTATTGTTCTCCGTGACGGCAAGCGCGTGGGTGAACTGCAGCGCGACGAAATAACCCAGAATAAAATTGTTTCCATGATGGTGGGGCGGGAATTAACCAATTGGTATCCGCCCTTGCGGCCCCCCACGGAATATCGCACCATTTTGAAAGTGGAGAATCTGATCGTGCCAGGTGCGCCCTGCGCGGTGAGCTTTGAAGCTGGGGCGGGTGAAATTGTCGGCTTTGCGGGGTTGGTCGGATCCGGGCGTACTGAGTTAATGCAAGCGATCTTTGGAGCTGCGCCGCCGCTGGGGGGTACCATAGCCGTGGAGTCAAAAGCCTTCACGCCGCGCCGCCCTCGTGACGCCATTAACCGCGGGATTTATCTGGCACCGGAAGACCGCAAGCATCATGGACTGGTGCTCCCGATGACTATTGCACAAAATATATCCATGCCGGATATCCATAATTATAAGCCGCGTGGCTGGTTGCAACGCGGGCGCGAACTCGCCGTGGCAAAAAAGCAGTTGGACTTGTTGCGGATTAAGGCCCCCGGCGTCAAATCCCGCGTGGGCAGCCTGTCGGGGGGAAATCAACAGAAAGTAGTGCTGGGAAAATGGCTGGCGATGCGCCCCAAAATTCTGATTCTGGATGAACCCACACGCGGGGTGGATGTCGGAGCCAAGGCGGAAATTTATCGGGAGATGATGGAACTGGCGCAGCGGGGAATCACCATTTTGATGGTCAGTTCCGAAATGGAAGAAGTATTGGGCATGAGTGATCGAATTATTGTCATGCGCGAAAGGCGTATGGAAGGTATTTTGCCGCGTCGACAGGCCACGCAGGAACGCATCGCGGCCCTGATGACGGGGGCCGGGAAAATTGATAAAAGCATTGGAGTCTGATGAGACGTGAGTTAGGTATTCTTTGTGCCGTAGTGGTGATGTGCGGCTTTTTATTCTGGAGTAATCATGACTTCGGAAAAGCCGCCAACATTCTTAACGTGTCGCGCCAGGCCGCCATGCTGGGCATATTTGCCATCGGCAGCAGTTTTGTCATTATCACCGGCGGTATTGATCTGTCCGTTGGCGCGATCATCGGTTTAACCGGTGTGTTAATTGCCAAAATTTCGTCCCCCTCCGTTCATTGCCTGAATCATCCGCTTTGGGTGGGTATCAGCATTGCCTTGGCGGTGGCATTGCTGATCGGACTAATTCAGGGATTGCTTATATCCAAATTAAAACTTCAACCGTTTATTGTCACGCTTGCGGGAATGTTGCTGGTGCGCGGAACCGCACAAATTATTACCCATGGCGGAACGCTGGGCTTGGGAACTTCACCGCTGATTAACCTGTCCACGGAGGGGCTGTTTCATTATGGCTATCATGCCATTTTAGCCTATCCGGTTCTCATTTTTATTGCTGTGATTATTCTCTTCGCTTATCTGCTGCATGCCACCGTTTTCGGGCGGTATGTATTTGCCATTGGCGGCAATCGGGACGCGGCGCAATATTCCGGTATTCCCGTGGACCGGGTGGAGACTCTTACTTATGTGATCTCGGCCGGGCTGGCGGGCGTGGCGGGCATTTGCTATGCGTCTTACATTGGACAGATGACCTACAACGTGGGCAACGGATATGAACTTAACGCCATTGCCGCCGCAGTTATCGGGGGCGTTTCGTTGCGGGGCGGCGAAGGCAGCGTGCTGGGGGCCATCATTGGATCGGTGATGATGGAAGTAATTCAAAACGGCATTATTCTATTCAAATGGGTATACCATTCGGCCGGGCATCGGGAAGTATTTCGCTTAAGTTCCAACTGGACGTATTTTATTACCGGCGCGGTCATTCTTCTTGCGGTCTTAATTGATCAATTGGCCAATGTATTTAATAAGCGCAAACGCTTAAAGCGCCAGGCCCAAATCGCGGCCGCCAAGGCATAAGCGGTGTGGGGCGGATTATTTCGCCACGCGATGCTCATGGTTGTTAATATGATCCATGCAGTAGCATGGTGTGCCGGCGCAGCGGTTGCAATAGCGGAATTCCATTTGCGGATTACTTTGATCGGTAACTCCGCATATCGTGCAACGGTGAAAGGGCGCATCCACGGCGGCGGCCGCTTTTTGTACCATTTTACGGTGGCCGTAGCGAATGCGATTAATAATATCCCGGTGAAAAAATATCAGAAAGTTAAGCACCGCCGCGAAAACAATGGCCCGTTGGGACCAGCCTCCGGTAAGGAACATCCACCCGTAAAATGCCCACATCAGCCATCCCAGATACTTCACCTGTACCGGCAGAATAAATGCGACATAGATAACGAACTCCGGATATAAAAATGCAAAGGCCAGAAATACCGATCCAAACAGGTAAAGACTTGCCACCGCGCCCCCCGGCACCAGCAACGCCGCGGCCACCGTGGCCATCCAGCCGATCAGCAGAAAAATATTGTAATGCAATGATCCCCACGTATTTTCCAGAGTATTGCCGATCAGGAAAAAGAAATAAATATCCAGAAACAGCCAGATCGGGCTGTAAGAGGGCGGTATTAATACAAACGAAATCACTCGCCACCATTGCCCGGCCCATACCAGCGGTGGTTCAAGATACATACGGCTGATGATGTTCGGATGGGAGAAGTGCAACACAAAAAACAGCACTTGCCCGATGATAATCCATAACGTCAGATGCGGAATCGCCAGTCGGGAAAGTTTCCGTTCCAGTTTATCTTTGAATCCCATGGGTACACGCCCTCAAGCCAAATAGCCGAATTCTACGGCGGCGGGGGCTGAAAAGCACACGTTGAAACCGATTTCGAGGTGCGGGGTGTGGCAATAAATCCGGGCCGGCCTCCGCGATGCGAGTTTCCAGGGCTACGCATTTTCTTAGCGCAGGTACTAAGGCCGTCGATTTTGCCGCCTGCCAGGAAAAATTACCATGCCCGAGGTTCGGGGTTTCTCGACGAAACAGGCTTGGGCCGCGGAGGGCCGTGGATAGCGGATCCGTTAAGAGCTGATTGGGGCGCGTAACAGCATTAACCGTGGTCGTGCGGTGGGGCGGTTCGGTGAGCTTGCTGAGCTTGTTGCATCTGAAGAGCCATTTCCTGCGCACTTTCAAGCCAGCGGATTTTCTGCTCCAGTGACAGGGCGGCCAAACGCTTCATTTTTTACGTTCGCATGGTCAAGGCCGAGCAGCAAATCGACATCTGCGGTAAATCTAACATAGCCATGCGCCACAACCGCTAAACCACCCACGACAAGATACTCCACCGCCGCGTCATTCAGATTTTTTATCAGGGTCGTTATGCTTTCGTAATGCAATGTGCCGCACCTTTTGCTATTTCAATTGGATCATTCTACCAGTCCGAGAGCGGCGTGGAAAACCTCGTATCGTTCAGGCTCCTATTAAATATAACTCTGCCAAGCTGGCAGAAATAATTTTTTGACAGGCCCGATATTGGAGGATAACGGGCCACTGACTTGCCGGAATTTGCGCTTATAAATGCTGTAATTTAAATGGTTTATGTTAAATTGTAAAAATTAAACTCGCCGCGGCATGGAGATTGCTTAAAGCCTTCGCGGTTACGCCGCTGGCGTGCGGAGGCTGTTGTGGGCACCCCGAAGGGTGTTACGCGACTTTTCCATACGCTGAATCAGGCGGAAAGAAAAAGGATGTGTTCAATGGGTAAAGTCATTGGTATTGACCTTGGAACAACCAATTCGGTGGTTGCGGTCATGGAAGGTAATCAGCCCAAGGTGCTGGTCAACGCGCAAGGCTCACGCCTCACGCCGTCGGTGGTCGGTTTTACTGATAAAGGAGAGCGGCTTGTCGGCCTGCCGGCCAAGCACCAGCAGGTGACCAATCCGCAAAACACTGTATTTTCCATCAAGCGGTTCATGGGACGCCGCCATGGTGAAGTATCATCCGAAGAGAAGCTGGTACCCTATAAAGTCATTGGCGGCGCGGATGAACTGG
>JAKATV010000171.1 GCA_021818565.1 Planctomycetota bacterium | reverse complement strand
GGACGGCGCGATATACTCCATACTGAATCCGCCCTCATCCATATCGGGCATAAAGCCGCTGCCGACGTTCTGGTATGCCAGGTAGCCGGCTACCAGTACCGGAACGACGATCAGGAGCACCAGGGGTGGCCAAGAAATAAGACGGCTTACGATCCACTCGTAGCCCGCATGTATGTTGCGTGTGATCCGCCCCAGTTCGTGCGGCATCGTATCTTTCTCCCTGATCATGCGGGCCGCCAATACCGGCACCACCAGCCAGGACAGGACGAAAGAGGCCAAGAGCGCCGCCGCCATGGTAAACGAGAGCGCCTTAAAAAATTCGCCCACCAACCCCGACCAGAACGCCAGCGGCGCGAAGATGATGATGGTCGAGGCCGAAGAACCGGCCAGCGGACTGGTAAATTCGGCGCTGGCACGGATGATTTTGTCCCGGTACGTTCCGCCTTTTTCACCGACCCGGCGAATAATGTGTTCAATCATCACGATCGCGTCATCAATAATCAGACCGACGGCCGCCGCCATACCTCCCAGCGTCATGATGTTAAAACTCATATTCAGCAGATACAGCAGCAGCACCGTCGTGGCCAGTGCGGCGGGAACAACCGAGGCGGCCATCAGGGTGGTTTTCCAGTTGCGCAAAAAGACCAGCAGCACCAGCACCGCCATCACGATGCCCACGATCACCGCATCACGCACGCTCACCGCTGATTCCATCAGGACGTGGCCTTGATTGTACCAGAGTTTAACCGCCACGCCCGCGGGCAATTTGCTCTTGATCTTCTTCATTTCCGCGCGGGTTCGATTGATGATTTGCACGGTGTTTCCGTCCGGTTGCTGATAAACGTCGATTAGAACGGCGGGTTTACCATTGGCCGTGGCGCGTGTCCAGACCGGTGCAAAGGATGACTTTACGTCCGCGACGTCGCGTAAATGCACAACGCCGTGGCCACCGGTCCTGACCGCAATTCGGCCAATTTGTCGCACGTTGTGAAACCGTGAATCGGATACCACGAAGTAAAGTTTATCGTGATCCTGCATTTTTCCGGAGGTCTTGAAGATGTTGTTGGCCGCCACAGCGCGGGCCACGTCGTTGATGCTCAGGTTAAATGCCGCGAGCTTGGCGGGGTTAATGATGACGTGGTATTCGCGGGTGCGTCCGCCCTCCACGCCGATCCTGGCCACGCCGCCGATCCCCAGAAGCAGCGGGCGGATTTGAAAGAGGCCTATTCGCCGCAAGCGCGATGGCGAAACCGTTTTGGAAGTGAGGCTGTAGCTGATGATCTGGTAGTTGGATGGGTTGCGCAAGCGAATCACTGCGGTGGTGCCCGCCGGCAATGATGGCAGCACGGTGTTCACCGCCGACTGCACCAGCGTCAGCGCCTGCACCATATTTTTGCCCCAGCCAAAATCCGCATAGATGTCAGCAGTACCGCGACTGGTGGTCGAGGTGACGCGCTGCACGCCCAAAATCGCGCGAATGGCTTTTTCAATCGGATAGGTGACCTGTACAGCGATGATCTTCGCCGTCCGGGAACCGGAGTTGACGGTCACTTCCACCCGCGGCCAACTTGACCTCGGAAATAGCGACACCGGGAGGATAAAGGCCGCTGCCCCGCCAGCCAGCGCCAACGCCGCCATGACGAACAACACTGCACGCGTGTGTTTATGAATCCATTCATTGAAACTCATGGTTGATTCCTCTGTTTTACTGCCATGCCCTCGGTCAATTCCGCGTTCCCCACGATCACCACCGGTTCGCCGACATGAAGGCCCGGCGCGGAAACTTCAACTTCCCGGTGGTTGGAAAGTCCTATTTTCACGTGGTGCAGAACGGCGCGGGAGCCCTTGACGGTATACATGTCTTCCTGACCGCCGACCGGCAAAACCGCCGCGTGCGGAACAATCAATCCGGTGCTTGACGCGATGTGAAGTTTGCCCGACGCGTATTGGCCGATGACCAGACCACCCGGCTTGCTCGGCGTCACGTACACGTTCACCAATCCGCTGAGGGGATCGATCCGGCCGGTGATCAAACTGATTTTTCCCGGCTCGTGAAGCTCATGTCCTCGAGCGGAAACCGTGAGCTTCACGATTTGCCCGAGTCGCAACTGCGTCAGGTTCGTGGGGGGCACCCGTAATGCCACCCGCATTTTGTTAAGCGGTAATAAATTGATCAGCACCGTGCCGGGGGGTTCAAGCTTGCCCGGCACCGCCGGCATGTTGACCACCACCGCTTCGCCCGGTGCCCGCAGCGTCACCCGCTTTCCAATCCCCAGACGCTGCAGAGAAGCCAACAGCAGTGAAGCGGTGATTCGGGCGTCCCGGGCCGCGATAAGGTCGGCTTGGGTGGCCAACTGGAGATTAAGCTCCGCTTTCGCCAGCCGCAGTTGCATGGTCGCGATTTTCAAATGGTTTTTCGCCTCGGCCAGCTTCAGGCGTTCTGCGGGGCTGGCCTGAATTTGCAGAAGAGGTTGATTGGGCAGGACTCTCTGACCGTTGACGACAAATACTTTTACCACGCGCGATTCAAAGGCCACTGAAATGCTCTTCTCCAACGCGGGGTTCGCCGTGACCGCGCCATAAACGGTGATCGATTGTGCAATTTTTCCCATGCGAACCGGAGTGGTTTGAACAGAGGTAACGCCGCTCGCGGAGCTTCCGGCGTTACCTCCGCTTGATGGGGCACCCCATTTCGCCAGGGCAAATCCGATGGCGATTCCCACCGCCAGTACCAATACAATCATCATGAAAGAGATAAAACGTTTCATTGTGCGTCTCCACTGCGGTTCGAATCCGTGGTTGTTGGCTTATTGTGTTGCGTAAAAAAGGCCTCGCCCGACGAAAGCTCCAGGGCGATGAGATTCCGCGCCAGGCGATATTGCAATTGCGCCACGCCAATCCGCGCCTGCTCCAACTGTTCCGTGGCGGCGGCGTATGCCTGGATGTTGACGCTCCGGATGCGTAAGCCTTGTCGATCCCGGGCCACCAACGCACTGTATTTGCCGGCCGCCGATTGCGCCTGGCGTATCCGCCGTTGAAGCGACCGGATATTCATCGCCGCCGTGGCGATGTCGGAGCGTGCGGCAAATACCCGCGCCATGTAGTCGTCATAAAGCGCCCGGCGTGTCGCCTTAGCCAAGGCGATCTGGCCCTGATTGCGGTCAAATATCGGCAAATCGATGCTCACGCCGAAACCCGAGGTGTGCACGTTGTTCGCGTCGCTGTTCTGTGTGAAACCGATGCTGACGCTGGGAAACTGCCGCAGCACGGCGGCGCGCAATTCTTCCTGCCGGCTCTGATAACCCTTATGCAGCGCCAGTAAATCCAGGCGCCGATTTGCCACGTCGTGTTCCAGCTTCACCACGTCCGGGACATGAACCGCCCTCGGCAGCCGGACTGCGGGGCTGAGGGTAAATATCGTCTGCGGCCCCAGTCCCATAGCTCGCGCCAAGTCCAATTGACTCCGCTGGAAGCGTTGCCGGAAAGTGAGCACAAGGGCGTTGGCCTGCTGACTGGCGGTAAGCGCGACGCCCAAATTGTACAGCGTGATCAGCCCTTGCGCGCCGGCGTGCTTTGCAATTTCGTAGGCCTTATCAAGCTGCCGCCGGGCTGCCAGCGCCTCCTTGAGTTGCTCCTTTGCTGTAGCCATCGCGTAGACCGCCAGCCGGGCGGCTTCCGCCGTCTGCCATTCCCGCCACGCCACTTCCAGATCCACCTGTTTAAGCCCGTAGCGTGCGGAACTTATCCGCGCCTGGCGGTCAATTAATTGCCGAATGTTCCAGCCAACGCCGATGCCGTAAGGATTGAATGTGTCCGTGCGGAAGCCCCCGGTTATTTCACCAAAATTGCCGGTGATTACCGGGTTGGTTAAAATGCCCGCTTGGAGCAACTGGGCGGAGGCTTCGCCATGGGCGTCCCGGATGGCTCGCAGCGAGGGATTCAGAATCAACGCCAATACCGCGGCGCTTTCCGGCGTGATTCCCTGCGACGGAGAAAGCATGGTTTTCGGAAGTTGCTCGGAACTGGTTTTCTCCGCCGCCACGCGAAGTTCACGCCAGGAGGGGGTTTTGAGCGCCCGCGTCACCGCTTCCGGCGTCAACGGCTTGCCGTGGTAGGACTGGCACCCCGCCGGCAGCACCAGCATGAGCACCGTCGCCCATCGGATTCGGCGGGCTGACAATGTTGCCTTTATATTACTCATTTGCACTGTATATCCCATTTCGTGCCAAGTGTTTCCAATCGGCCCGGCGCTACGTCGTTGGTGGCGATTGCCAGAAACGCAAGCACATTGGCAATAGAAAAAAGTATAGGGGGCTTACGTTGCGGGATTTTCCCCGCAGGATGGGAAGCGGCATCTGCCGAAGTCGCTTAGATTGTCAGGGCACAACCCAAATCAAAAAGAGAAGAGGCTGAACAGGTATGGCGGGGAGGGATTCGGAGTGACCAGCGATAAATCGTCTCCCGGGTATCAGTGCAGGCCGGATTGGTCAATACCATGACACGCCCGAGGGGTTTATGATCCCGAATGGTTCCCGTCGAGCACACCTGAAGCGTGCCGGTCTGTTGGCCGCAAAGGAGGCAACAGCCATGCTTATTGACGGGAGACGGACTTTTCAGATATTCGGCGAACTCCGCCTTCGCGACATGCGGCAAGGAGCGGGCGAGATTGGAGGAGTGCAAGCGCTGTCCGGATACCGCGGCGGCCGACGGCAAATGCCCCGCCAAAACCGCCACAAATGCCGCAAGGACGATGAGCGCAGCTAAAAATATCTTGGGCACACTCATACTCATAGTACGGAACGTATCCGAACAAGTTCGCGCTGTCAAGTCGTTCCAATGGGCAAGTTGCAATATTGCAATATTTCATCAACGACGGCAGTATACATAATACGGAGGAACTCGTGGCAGCGATTCGGTTGAGTTTGGCGTTCCGGTGACCTATCCGAAAGCGCTGGGCCAGGAAGCTGCGGAACAATTGATCGATTTGATCCGAACGTATATAAGATAGCCCGTAATGGAGAAGGTTATGGATAATGCTGGAATGATGAATAGTTCTCCAATCGCGCACCGGCATGACTTTCTTGGTGCCGGCCAGGCCCGCAATGAACGCCGCACCTGGGCGGTGGTCATCCTTTGCACTTTCATGATGCTGCTGGAAATTATCGGTGGTACGGTATTTGGTTCATTGGCGCTGGTGGCCGATGGCTGGCACATGTCCACCCATGCCGGGGCGTTATTGCTGGCGGCTCTGGCGTACCGTTATGCCCGGCGGCATTCGGATGATCCGCGTTTCGTTTTCGGGACCGGTAAGCTTGGCGATCTGGCGGCATTTACCAGTGCCATAATTCTGGCCATGATAGCGGTGCTGATCGGATATGAGGCGGTTATCCGTTTGCTTTCGCCGGTTCATATTAACTTTGGTGCGGCCATTCCAATCGCGATTCTTGGTTTGGCGGTGAACCTCACCAGCGCCTGGCTGTTGGCCGGAGATCATGACCATGGCGGTGGACATCATCATCATCATGGCGATTCATCGCGTCAGGGACATTCCGCCGAGCCTGCGCATGGGGTCCGCACACCATGGGGCAATTGCGAGCTGGAAGTCTTTGAGAATGGAGTTCCGCCACGTTTCCGACTGCATCACTTGCCGCTTGGCTGCGAAGCGTCCATAGAGACGGTTCGGCCAGATGGTTCGACGCAGTCGTTTCCGCTACGTCAGGTGGGCCTGTTTTTGGAATCCAGTGAGGCCATCCCGGAACCGCACGAATTTATCGTCCGCATTGGCATGAAAAACGGACGGGATTCGCACACCGCGGAAGTTCACTTTGAGGAACACACGCATCACCATGGTTCCAGTGCCATCGACCATGACAACAACATTCGCGCCGCTTTTGTTCATGTGTTTGCCGATGGGGCGGTATCGGCGCTGGTGATTTGCGGTCTGCTGGCGGCACGCTTTCTGGGGTGGGTGTGGATGGACCCGGTCATGGGTATTGTCGGCGCATTGGTGATTGCCAACTGGTCGATTGGATTGATTCGGTCAACGGTGGGCATACTGGTGGACATGACGCCGGATGACCAATTGGCCGGACTTATTCGCGGTGAAATGGAAAAATCCGGTGATAAGATAATGGACTTGCATTTGTGGCGTGTCGGGCCGGGACATCTAAGTGCCATTATTTCATTGGCATCCGCGCATCCGCGGCCAGTACCGGAATATAAAGCACAATTAGCGCGTATCGCGCATTTGTCACATGTCACCATTGAGCTACAGCCCACGACCAACATACCAAGGGTCGCTTAATCATCGTAGGACTATTTTACATTTAGACGTCTAAAAGTAAGCTGGGGTTTTGCTCGTGGCCACGGCATCAACGTCCACCCGACCTGCAATACTACGTCAACACCGGCGGCGGTGTGTATCCAGATGCCCTGGCGGCGACGATATTGAGAGTATTTGTCCAAGCTCTGCGATCTGGAACCGGAAACTTTTTACCCTACGAGATTGGGCCACGGTGTCACGCCGCAACCGGATTTGCAACAATGGATTCATTCCGACGTATATCCCCATCGCTCGTGGCCATGGCCGCCTTTATTTTGGCGTTCTTGAGAGCCGCCACAAAACGATGTTATAAAATCGCATTATTAATACGCGAATCACCACTCGTGCTTGTATAACGCCTATGCAACGCAAGCAATGCTGTAAAGTCTCCAAAATCAGCCGCCCGGATGGCGCTCAAATAAGTGTCCCGAATAACACTGGTCGATCCGACATGCTCCTCGGGCCAGACTGTAATTGGATGGCCATTCAGTCGCAGCCATATATTACTTAACAAGCGAGACCATCGGCCGTTGCCGTTAAGAAATGGATGAATGCTCACAGCGCGGTGATGTAATCGCGCGGATTGTTCAAGAAGATTCATATCCGCATTCTCATGCCAATAAGCCAGATTATCCAGCATGGTTTGCAACTCAATATCAATCTGATGAACCGGTACGCCCAGGTTCAGTTCCGAGCATCGTCGCTTTCCCGCCCAACGCCACACTTCACCAAATATTTGGCGATGGAGCTTATACATCCATGGCAGCGAAAATGGCGCTTGGCGTCTTGTGGGTTTAGCCGCAAGGTATACCAGCACGGCCTTGCGCATATTTTCCGCCTCAAGAACATTAATGTCGGATCTTGTTTTGAATCCGCGCGGGATGAGACCTGAAATATCATCCATCGGAGTATGACTGGAAGGGATGTTGTCTGTCACCATCATTTCGCCCACAAACGGCGTGCCGAACCGGCCAGCAGATCCTTTACCATCCTATCTTCAAGTTTTCGCACCGCAGCGGCGGACAAAGCCTGAGCTTCCAGGGCGGAACTTCCCTGAACGATCGCAGCAAGCTGGCGGGATTTGTGCCGAGCCTGTCGGCGTCGCACGGCATCGGCACTCTCCTGCTCAATCCGCAACGATACTCCAAGGCATGTTGCGATGGATTGCAATGTAGTAATACCCGGATTTGTTTCTTCACCGGAAAGCACTCTCTGTACCGTACGCAGTCCCAGTCCCGTTTGTGCGGCAAGAGCTGCGCAACTAAGCCCCAATTGTCTACGACGACGGTCAAGTTGAGATTGGATGTTCATCGCACGGGCCATGGCATCTCCTTAAGATATTGATTATACGTCATATATGACGTATTTGCAAGCATGGTACGGCAGCATGGTATGACACGATCATTTGGTCACAAGGTGACACCGCACGGAAAAATGCTTCGCTGCGGCCATCAGGGGTTTATCCGTGGTAATCAGTTCCAGATCATTGCAAAATGCGGCGGCTAAATGCAGTGCATTGAGCGTGCGTAACGGCGAAGAAAAACTGCTCAACCAATTTCGCGCCAATTGGAATTCGCGGGGACCAATATCAATAGGCTCATATAGGCCATCGGTCAATACCTGTTCTTTTGCCGCTGCTCAATAACGGTCTTACTGAGACTGTTTCCTCGGAGTTTCGGAAAAGTAGCGGCGATCGCCTTGGCTCGCCTGCCGGTAACGCCGGCTTTATCGGCCCATTGCGGCCAACGGGTAACAGCGGTTTGCACCTGCTCCATGATTTCCGCTTCCTCACGATGGGAAATTCCCGCCTGATGTGCAAGCGTCTGGATATGGTCCATCGTGGGAGACTTTCCTTCTCCGGCGATGGTCATGGTATGCTCGCCCCCCGGACCGGCGGACCATGACAAGTCATAGGCCGGGGACAAATGCCATTGCAGGCTCACATCATCGAACAGGAACGCAAAGTTTTTGACGTGATCATCGCGGTTATGAGTCAGGATGTTGAACACCATCTGCCGGAACGCAGCCAGTACGTCCATATGATGGCGCGTGAGGAGGCTGACCGCCTGCAACAGTTGCGCATAATCACAGGAGGGGATTCGAAAATTGGATTGAATCAGATTGCCGAAGGTGTGAACATGCAAGCGACGATTGCCTTGTCGGTCAAACCGCTGTACCCCGAAGAAATGTTCCGCCCTGCCCTTCTGCCCGGCAGTTTTGAACAATCGCACCGGCGGTACAATCAGGCCCGCGGCTGCTGCCATGTGCATATACGCGTATTCCACCGTCCCCGCGTCGGTGTGGTCGAGCTGGCCGGAGAATTTTACGATCCAATGCTCAAATCCTTCAGGCAAGTCGCGCTCACCGGAAATCAATGGGTTTTTTCGCACTCCTACCAAGACCTTGGGACGTGCTCCACCAGGTGATCCACCGGCCCGAAGCAATGGCGGCAGGACATCCTCCGCCTCACCTGAAAGCACACGCTCCGACTGCCGGGCGAGGTCATGGAGATTAAAGACGGTATCTGTTGAAATTTCTTTTTCCGACGAAGGATGGTAGGTTAATGCTCCCATGGTGCCAGTTCCCAGCCAGCTCAGGCGATCAAGCGGGGTCAGACCTTCCGGGTTCAAGCCCAGGGCCGCAAAATAGCGGTCCATCAGCAAACGCCCCCATCCATCCGGGAGGGAATCATCAAAAAGTCCCGGCAAGGGCCCGAATTGGAAATCGGAATGGGTGTAGACACCGGGCTGAAAGGGGAGCCGAAACGGGGATAGATTAAAACCCGTTTCCAGAAAATCCGCATTGTATTCAAAATGTACGCGCCCCTCGTGCTCTATCAGCTGGCCGACAGCCAAGCCAGCGGGGCCGGCTCCGCCTTGGGAGCCGCCACGCGTAAAATGAACATGCAGTTTTTTCATATCCTTCCCCGCTTCCGCCGAGGCTGTTGGCGCTGTTCAAGTTCTTCAATACTTTCCGCCGCCGGCGGTTGCAGCAGGGTGTCAAATTCGTGGAGGGTCGCCAAAGCGTGTGAAATTTTAAGCAGACTTTGCAAGGATATCTTGCCGGTGCGTTCAAAACGCTCCAGCGATCCCAACGAAACGCCGGAACGAAGAGCCAGCGTCCGTCGCGTCCATTGCCGCTGGAGGCGCAATGCGCGAACTCGGGCCGCCATATCCATGGCCACTTGGGAAGGGGGCCTGAATGACAGCAGCGGCGAATTAAACATGCGGTCGTTATACTATAACGGCAA
>JAKATV010000388.1 GCA_021818565.1 Planctomycetota bacterium | reverse complement strand
GCTGGGAACCTGGAATTTCCAACCCAGCACAACGCCGCGCAAATGGTCAATGGTCAAAGCGGTGCCGCTGACCGCCACGGATCCCTTGAGATTATTCAATGGAATAATTTGCGGTCCCAATCGACGGCTTGGCGCAACGGTCACAAGCGATACGCCGTCAAGCATCGCATGAACATGCACGCCGCTGCCGGGACTGACCCGAAAAACAATATGGCTTAAGCTCCCCCGCAAATGCAGCTTACGCCAAAGTTGCTGCACCGCCGCGGGCAATGTTTGGCGAAAGCTCGGTGTAAATTGAATCTTGTTGATCCGGGCGGAAAATTCACGTGTGCTGATATTGTAAAGCCCGGTGAGAACAATGCCCGGATGTCGATCAAAGCTTTGTTGCTCCATATCCAATTGATAGGTCGAATGAGATTCAGGACTTGGCCCCATTTCAGCGTTGATCAGACTCTGACCGAGTATCTTATAAGTTCCATGGCGAATTTCCGCCCAGCGTACAACAGCATCCTGCAAATTGATGGAGGGTAACCGCATGGGACGATTGCTCTGATTCGCCCGCTTCGGTGCGGATGGCCCGGTTGCGGAATGGGCGAATCCCTCATAGTTCCATTGTCGGGCGGTCATATCATCCACCAAATTTAACATGGGGCGAACCGCCGTAATTTGTGAAGCGTGCAGTCGCCCGCTAAGCAGTCCCAGCCAGTTAAAGCTCACAGCCACCTGATCCGCGGAAAATAAGGTGGTCGATGGCATTTTTCCCGGATTGGTCCGCAACCGTACGCCGCCCAGGCGTAGCGTTCCATTCCAGGAAAGTTGGGCGGTTTGCACGGTTACACGCGCCCCCAGCACATGCGAGAGCAACAGCCCGGACATCGCGCTTAAACGTTTGGGATTGGTCAGATACCACACCGCACCGATGATGCACGTAAGCAGTAATAATATGGATATGGAAATTAATCGGCGCATCCGCCCGACGAACATGGCATGGGGCGACCGATGCACGCGGCCGATGGAGGCGGTTTTCCACCATTTGGCGGGACTGGCACGGGGAAATTCAGCCATGAAAAAACACCACATCCATGATTCACGCGATGCGTGCGGAATCTTGCTTTCGCCGTATCGCGGGGGCCATACCCATGGCCGTAAAAACCACTACCAGCGGCATAACCGGAACGCGGTACCGAACCGACCCGAGAAACACCGCATGCATTAATGTAAAGTATACGATTGGAACCATCAGGACTCCAAATAAAGGCGACCCGATGGGATATCGGAATAAGCCGATTATCGCAAGAACAAATAGCGGTGTATACCAAAGCGTCAGGACTATATTCAGCCAGACGTCGGTATATCCACGAGCGTGCAGCCACGGAGACCATGTGCGGGCGATTTTAACAAATGCTAAGCGTACTACACGCGATGGATGGTTGAAAATATCCGTAAAGGCTCGATGAGTCCAGGCCAAGTCGCGCTGACTTTCGTTAAGCCGCTGAATCGAAGGCGGTATGATCAGGTCCGATTGTCGCGGTCCACCGGTAGCGCCGGAATAAACCGATTCGTACAGACTGATCCCCTGCATGGTGGTAAACCGGAAAAAATCCTGATGAAAAAGTCGATCATTGCGTATCCACCATGGCAAAAGACATACGCCCACCAGCAGTATTGTCAAAATACTGCCCAGGATAGCGATTTTCCGATCCGCCCCCCGCGACGCAACCAAAACACCCCAGAGTAGCAGCGGGAAAAGGCACAGTGAAACCTCAGCACGAACATATACACCGATTGCCCATAAAACGGCGAAACTGATCCAAAGGCCCCACTGGTTTCGGTGCCGCATAATTTTTAAAAACAAATAAAGGCTTACCATAAACACAAACGTAAACAGCGGTTCGGTCAGCAATGAAGCGGAAAATCCGATTCCCAACGGATCCACAGCCGCCAAGGCCCCGGCAAGCAAACCCGTGGCCGGAGAAACATATCGGCCAAACAGAGCCGAGAAACTCGTGGTTAACGCGCTGAAAACTGCCTGCGCCAGCAGGATCGGCAAATGGTGGAACCCAAATAATGCATAAAACCCGGCCATGAAAACGGGATACCCCGGCATTCGTCGCGCAAATTGCCCGTGAACTTCATAGCGGTGACCGGTGGCGATCGCCTTAGCCAAAGCGGAATAATCCGCCGAATCCGGGAGATAATACGGATGCACAAGGGCGGTGACCACACGCAGGATTAACGCAACAAGAAATATCCACAAAACCGCACGGCGGAAATGTACGGCATTTTCAGCCCACGAATCAAGGCGGTTCCAAATCCGAACGTAGCGAGTCAGCATTTGATCGGCCTCCGGATTTTCGCACCGCTTTCGCGGGCGCGAAATATGTTAATGCGACCCCTGATCACCTTCAGCCTTATAGCCCGGGCAAACTGAATTTCCCCGGCCAGAGATCCCGATTGAAGTTTATCCACTACTTCCAGTAATGTCGTGGTGTTAATGCCATCTTCATCCCCGCCGGCATCCACAATTGCCATACGCAGCGCCAGCGCGGCCGGTGCCGCATGCGATTGGGCTATGGAATTGGCTGAAACGCTTACCGTATAACGCCCCCGCCGATAACGCCCCGCCCGCAGCAAGTCCCGTGCGTGAAGCTTAAGAAAATCCCCCGCCGCCCTATCATGGCGGGCATTGCGCTGCAATAACTCACGAATTCGCGGCTGATAGGTTTCCAGCGTCGGCAATAACTCATGCCGGATTCGGTTGCGCAAATAGTGTGTCTCCTGATTACTTGCATCCTCCCGCCACGGCTGCTTGATCTCCATAAGCCATTTTTTTAATTCCCCACCGGGCCAGGGCAACATTGGACGCACCAACGCGATGTCTCCGCGCCATTCTTTTTCATTCATGCCCGCCAGCCCCGTCACGCCGGCCCCCCGCAGCAACCGCATAAGAATCGTTTCCGCCTGATCATCGGCATGATGAGCCAGAACCACCGCATCACAGTGGCCGGCCGCGGCCATGGCCAACAACGCTTTATACCGCCCCTGCCGCGCGGCGTTTTCACTGACGACGCGCTTGGCCCCGGCATTTTTAAGATTAAGTTTTTTTCCGCGGAAGGGCACGCCCAGCGATTTGGCCAGATTGCGGACAAAGGCTTCATCGCGCCGGGATTCAATTCCGCGAAGTTGATGGTTCACATGCCCCACGATCAATTTCCAGTGCCAATAATCCGATTCGTTAATCGCGTGCAAAAGCTTTAATAAGGCCACGCTGTCCGCCCCGCCGGAACACGCCACCAGCAGACGCATCCGTGGCACAAGCAACCTCCGACGGTGCAGATATTGATCGAGCTGTTGAACAAGGCCGGCCGGTGCGGGCATAATACTTCCTATGAAATACCAACGGTATCTTAACGGCATGGCGTTGTTGCGGCTATCCATCATTGCCGGCTATCAATTCGGACCATGGCAGCAGACCAGCACGTTTTGCAGCCGCGGTTTTAGTGGCGGCGTCCAGCAACGCCCCGCGGAATATGATGCCGCACCGCGAAGGCCAATGGCTATTGCAGGAATCGTCTCAACTCTGGCGACGATTCTATTTCTTTTAACTGTGCCAAGCGCCTCCGGCCAAAGCCTTAGCAGCATTCTTTCCCAAGCCCGGAATGCCAAAGCTCCCGGCAGCGGACAATTCAAACCCAACGAGAATGTACATCCCTTTGGCGCGTCCAACAGCACGACATCTCTGGCAGTGCGGGAAGGAATCGTCACATTAAGCAATGGCAAGGTACTTTCCGGACAGGTATGGACGACACTGAAAACACCTTTTCGCGTCTGGCTTGCCGATATCAAGCAATATCGTGATATTGACATACGTCTAATTAAAACAGTTCAGGTTCACGTGCTTAAGGCCGGAGAAATCCGAGATTGGCGATACCAGCAGGAGGGCAGCGATATTAAAAATTATTCCGGAAAAACCCGGCCGCGCATCAGCTTTGCCTATCGCTTTACCACGCTGCGTGGCAAGCCCGTCACCGGCACACTTGATGCCCCCCTGTTCGTGCGTGTCGGCGGGCATACTTTCAACCTGATTCTGTATAAGCGCGTGGAAGGCAAGCTGGGGGAGAAACTTTCATCAGTCGTCTATGTAAAATCCATGACGCTTAAAGTAACACCCGCCCTTGTACGCTATGCCGCCGGACTGACGCGCAAGTTGCCATTGCTTCACTGGCGCAAATTGCTGGCTGGACTGGGGGCGGCACCAAGTTCCGTTGCCCGGCATTAACGTTTTAGAGCTTTTTCCACGGCGGCGTTGGTGATCTTGCCGGCGTGGATATTCAGGCCATCCAACAGGCCGGGATCATTCCCGGCCGCTTTTTCCCAACCGTATTGCGCAATGGCGGCGACATACGGAAATGTCGCGTTGCACAAAGCGAAGGTGCTGGTGCGGCCCACCGCGCCGGGCATATTGGTTACGCAATAATGCACTACACCATCAACGATATAAGTAGGTTCGTGATGCGTCGTGGGCCGGCTGGTTTCCGTGCAACCGCCCTGATCAATCGCCACATCCACCAGCACACTTCCATTTTTCATGCGCTTGAGATCTTCGCGTGAAACTAAATGCGGTGCGCGGTCACCCGGAATTAAAACCGCCCCCACCACCAGATCGGCATGGACCAGCGCTTCACGGACAGTTTGGGCATCGGAGTAGACGGTTGTCACATTTGCGGGTGAAACATCACTTAAATAGCGCAGGCGATCAAGGTTAATATCCATCAGCGTGACCCGGGCACCGAGGCCGGCGGCTACTTTGGCGGCATTCTGCCCGACGATTCCCGCGCCCAGGATTACCACATTGGCTGGGGCCACCCCCGGAACACCGCCTAAAAGAATCCCCCGCCCCATCATGGGTTTCTCCAGGTATTTGGCACCTTCCTGAATGGACATTTTTCCCGCTATTTCACTCATGGGCGTCAGGCACGGCAGGAGCCCCCGCTTATCACGAATGGTTTCGTAGGCGATGGCGGTTATGCCGCGGGACATACACTCCATGGCCAACTGGGGCGCTGCGGCAAAATGAAAATAGGTCAACACCGTTTGACCCGATAGCATCAACGGGTATTCTGCGGGCTGGGGTTCTTTGACCTTTACAATTAATTCCGCCTGCCGCCAAACATTTTCCGCCGCCGGAACAATTTCACCGCCCGCCTCACGATAATGCGAATCTTCAATCCCACTGCCCATGCCGGCCTGCGCCTGCACGACCACCCGATGGCCGTGGCGCGTCAGGAATTCCACCTCGGCGGGTATCATGGCCACGCGGTATTCATCGCTTTTAACTTCTTTTGGCACACCGATGAGCATGTGAATTCTCCTGTAGTTGCCGCTTAACGGCGGTTGGCCAGTGTCGCGGCGAAAAACCGTCGCTTGGTGCGCAGGGTCAGTGTCAGCGTTCTTTCCGCTGAGCGAAGGGCGGTAAAATCACCTGTTATCCGTGATGGCCCGATCGCGTCGATAAAATTTCCGCTGGCACCGGACAAGCGTAAATCCCCTTGTACCAAAGAGGCGTGCATTTCTCGGTCATGCGGGCTGTTATGCAAGCGGACAAAGCCGGCTCCCTGGTACATGCCGCAGCCGTGGGGTGTAAAGATCACATAGCGTATGGTGGTATTAATGGCCGTGCGGACAATGGGCGTCACGCCCGGCACCGGGGTCCAGAAGACCCGGAGAATCATAACCTGCCGCACCGTGCCGCCGTGAGGAGTTTTGGTGGTGGCAAAAAGAATAAAATGGTAGACCTGATCACGACTGAAGCGGAAATATCCGCTGGTAAAATTCGGGCGGAGGGTGGCACCCGTGCGGGAGCTAATGGGTTTAATGCGCATAGGCCCGAATGATTTGCATCCGGCCAATGTCATGGCGGCGATTAAAAGAGCCAGCGTTATAACGTTTCGTTGCTTCATGCCGATAGCATAATCGCCTTTGTCTTCACGGGAAACTGCCAATCGCGTTCCGAATTCTCATGGCCCCTGCCTGCCGCAAATTTCAACTGCGCGGATTTTCTGAAATGCCTGCGGCGGCCAGGCAGAATCAATGGCCAAAAAAGCTTGGCAGGTCATTAAAAATTGTCACATATAAAAAGATGCCCGCAATCAGTGTGATGCCCACAAGCTGAATAGCGGTTTGAACCTTCACGGACAAAGGCCGCCCGCGGATTTTTTCAATTAACAGCATCACAAATAAACCGCCATCCAATACGGGAAGGGGCAGGAAATTAATCACCGCCAGATTCACGGAAATTAATCCCAGAAAATATAGCAGCATCGTATTGCCCATGCTTTCCGATTCATAGAGGATTGGCACGATCCCCACCACGCCATGCAATTCATGCGCCGGAACCGTGCCGGAACCTAATCCGCGCAACGTGGAATACGTGCGCAACACCCAATGCCAGGTGTGATTTAAGCCCATGGCCACGGCACCGTAGACGCTGTGGCTTTTTTGCACCCGCATGGCCGGCAGCAGGGCCAACCCGATGCGGTAATGATATTGCCGCAGAAAATTCATCAGTCGGCCGCGCAATGGCAACGTCACGGGTTTGGATTTTCCGGCAAATGCCATCTGAACCGTTTGGCCATTAAATTTTTTGGCGGCACTAAACAGATCATACCAGTTGTTTATACGCTGCAGTTGGGTTGCCACCGTTCCCACCGGTCCGATGGCCAATAAGGTTGAGCCGGGCCGGATTCCCAGCGCCGCCATTGGGCGCGACACGCTGCCTATTACGGGAGAAGCAAAATCCAATCCCATGGCCACACCAAGAAATCCTTTGCCGGACTGACTTTCCGGTGTGCAACTTAAGGTTATCCGCTTTTTGCCGCGCAAGACTTCAACGGCTATGTTTTGTCCCGCGTTTTCTTCAATACTCTTGCGGAACGAATCAATATCGGGATTGGTCAGCGTGCCGATTCGCAATATGACATCGCCGGCGTGCAGACCCGCCTTGGCTCCGGCGCTTCCCGGTTCAACGGCTTCTAAAATGATACGCGGATACATTCCCAAAATCGGCGGCATGGAAGTCACCCAGCTGCGCGGAAATAGCGTAGCATTGCCGGTACTGTGATATATCTTTCCGTGTTTGGACCGCAGCGTAAAGTGCATTTTCCGGCCATTGGAAGCCTGAATAACGTTATACAACTGCCCCCAATCATGTACCGCAACGCCGTCACACGCCACAATGCGGCAGCCCGGCCGGAATGCCGCCTGATTAGGATCCAGCTTGACCAGCTTTTGGAAATTTGATTTTGACATGGGCGGAATATTCAACGACGGGGCGGAAGCCACGCCGATGCTAAGCAAACCACCCCCAGGAGGAATGACCGCCTTCAGGGAAACATCACGAATCTGTCGGCTGCCGGCGGGATGATATTGGAGGCTAATCGGCTGCCCGCGGCTGCCCAAAGCCGCCGCCATTTGTAAATCGGGAAATTCCAGAAACCCGCGCGGTTTTTGATGGTTAATGGAAATAATTTCGTCACCGACGTGCAACCCCGCTTTTTGTGCCGGGCTGTTGTATGCCACCGAGCCAATAATCGCCGGCTGCACTTCCAGGCCCAGCCGAAAAACGATGGCAAATACAACAATGGCAAAAAGAATATTCATCGTTACGCCGGCGGAAATAATAACCATGCGCTGCCAGATGGGCTTTTTACCAAACGAGGCGGGGTCTTCACTAACCTTGGCGGGATCCATATCATCCTGCCCCAACATGCGCACATATCCGCCGAAGGGCAGCCAAGCCAGGCGATAATCCGTTTCTCCCAGCACCGGCCTTTTTACCAGGTCTGCGGTGTCAACGGAAGCGGGTTCGGCATTCGCTTTTGCCGGGCCGATTTCCACTTCTCCAAAGGAGAATCCCGCACCTTTTCGCCAGCCGCACAATCGCGGGCCGATACCCACAGCAAAAACATCACAGCGAACGCCAAACGCCTTGGCCGCGAGAAAATGCCCCAATTCATGAAAGAAAATGACCGAACCAAAGCCGATCAGCACCAGAAGAGATTTCCACACACTTCCGGCCGCCGTAGCCAAAGAATAGGCCAGAACCAGCGGCAGACCGATTGAAAACAGCATCACACGGCCGCGCTTCAGGTTTCGTTGCAATCTGTGAGTTGTAAGTTCAATGTGTCGGGTTGTCATAGAGTCGCCTCCGCACGCGCCCAGGCATCGGCCGCCAATAAATCGGCAAGCTGCGGCCGGGCCACAAAACCGTGAGCCAGATGTTTCTTCAATATGCTGGATGTTATTTCAATAATTTTACCGAACTGAATTTTGCCATCCCGGAACAGCGCATTGGCCGTTTCATTGGCGGCGTTGGCCACCGCCCCGCTGGTTCCTCCCCGGCGGATCACTTCATAGCCGATTTCTAATGCCGGAAATCGGCCGGCCGGCTGTTCAAAGGTCATTTCTTTGATTTTGCTCCAATCCAAGCGGGAACTGCACCCCTGATGACGTTGGGGGTGAGTAAGGGCATATTGAATGGCTGTTCGCATATCGGGTGTTCCAAGTTGTGCGATGATACTGCCATCCACAAACTCAATCATACTGTGAATAATCGACTGCGGATGAATCAGCACATCAATACTTTCCGCGGGAAGATTAAAAAGCCAGTGAGCTTCAACAATTTCCAGCGCCTTATTCATCATTGTGGCGGAATCAATGGTTATCTTCGGCCCCATGCTCCAATTAGGATGATTTAACGCCTCATCGACCGTGGCGGTCTGCATCTTTTCAGCGGGCCAACTGCGGAATGGACCACCGCTGGCCGTAAGAATAATGCGGTCAATCTCCCGCGATTCGCCGGAACGAAGAGATTGAAATATGGCGGAATGTTCAGAATCCACCGGTAGTATTGTAGCCCCGTATTTCTCCGCCAGCGGCATAACCAGGCAGCCGGCCACCACCAGAGCCTCTTTATTCGATAGAGCAATCCATTTGCCGGCCTCGGCCGCCGCCAGTACCGGCGCTAAACCAGCGGCCCCTACCACTGAAGCCGCCACCACGGCCACATCATCCCGCCGTGCTAATCCCGCTACCGCCGAATCGCCGGTGAGTACTTGAATATCCGTATGGGCCAAAGCCGCTTTAAGTTCAGCTAAATCTCCCGCTGATGCCGGCTGGGTTAAAATCACAACTTTCGGCTTAAACTCCAACGCCTGCTGCGCGAGCTTTCGCCAATTAGATGCAGCGGCAAGTCCGATAACTTCAAATGGCTGGCCCTGCTTGGCCAAATGAGCCATGACATTAAGAGTATTGGTACCAATTGAGCCGGTGCTGCCCAGCACGGCAATGCCGCGGGGATGCTGCTGCAATGCTGCCGCGGTCGAGGATTTTACGTTCATCAAAGGCAATTCCTTCACGAGGCGGAAACCCGCCAATATCCTGATGATAAATTTAATAATGCCATTTGCCAAGGCCGCAGCTTTTCCGGCAGATTTTCCGCAACAGATTTTCCCAAGGCCGCTTTGTAATTTTCGCATGGTGCGTTGCGGCTTGCCCATCGGTCGGCCCATGCGGGCTTATAACATTTCTCTACCGGCCTTGTCGGCGCTTCCCACGCCTTGTGCGCACAGTGTCTGGA
>JAKATV010000048.1 GCA_021818565.1 Planctomycetota bacterium | reverse complement strand
ATCAACTGCCTATACGATTCAAATTCGGATAAGCGGAAAGTTCGATAAAGGATGTTTACATGCGGTGTTTACATGCGGTCGTTGCCGCGAGGCGTGTGGAGCGTTAATTTCCCAGTTCTGTGGGAAGCGGTATTTTCTGCTGTTTTCTCGGAACTCGGAAAGCGGGCGTGGTAGTTGGAAGTTTCAATCCACCACTTACTGGGGTCGCCGTCATAATTGTCTGATCCGCAAGATGCTGTTTCCGCAATCCATATTGCACAACATGCCCCGCCCCGCCGTTAAACCGGGGGGCGGAAGCTCCCTGCCATACTTGGCCGAGATAAAGATCCCGATCCGTAAGCAATCCGTCAAAATGATAGCGGCCCCCTGGCACATCAGGCAGTTGATGCAGCAGGTGGCCGGCAATGTAAAAGGCCGAGTAATCATCCCACCATGCCGTACACCGGTGCCCTTCAAACTGCGCTGTGGCACTGTTCATCCAAGGCTGCACACTAATAATACGTATCCTACCGCTGATAGGCTTGACTATTCCCGCATGATCCGCTGGATCAAATGACTGGGAACATCCCGCGACCAGAAGGCTCATCACCATCGCCACGGTTATCGCTCCCATCATCGCGACTGAAACGCTATTCCTATTTTGCCAAGCGGGTCTTTTCATCACCATCACATCATAAACGAATTGCGGCACATTATCCCGCGCGCACCACAGCCCGGCCACACCCGGCCACGCCATGCTATTCATGACCGCGTGCAATCTGTAGAATAACCGGAATGTTGTTCGGCGAAGTTGAGGCTATATGCAGGCACTTTGGCGGGTCATTAAAGGGGTGTGGCCGTATCGCACAGCGGCGATTATCGGTTTTCTCTGTGCTTTGGGCGTAGGCCTGTCTTATGCCAGCGGAATTGCGACGTTGCTGCCGGTGATGAAAATTTTCATCAGCACCGAAGGGGTGCACGGCTGGGCCAACCAATCCGCGGTGCAGCAGCGGCTGCATCTGCAAATTTTGAATCTAAGCACTTCCGTGCAGGAAAATGCGCTGGCGGTGGTCATTGCCCGGATCACGCCGCAAACACCGCCACCCTTAAAAACGCTGAAGACCGGGGATCGCATCGTAGCGGTTGCGCTACTTAACGCCCAGGGAAAAACAATCCGGGAAAGCCCGCATTGGCAGCGCATGTTGGCTTTACTGGCGTCAAGCCCCGGCGGGCAACAAGTCCGATTGGCGATCCATTCCAATAACGGCACGACGTTGCCGCCGATTCTCTTTTCGCTGCCCGCGAGGCCCTGGTACATGCGAGACTTTGTCGCCATTGTCGCAGCGATGCCGCAAAGCCCGCTGATGAGCTTGGTATGGGTCATCGCGGCGTTTATTGTTCTGTGCATTATTGGAAGTATTTTCCGCTATTATCAGCAATATCTGTCAATGACCATTGCGGCGCGGGTGGTCATTAACCTGCGACGAAGAATGTACAACAGAATCGTCCAATTGCCGGCAAGCTATCTGGCGAAAAACGGCACATCGGATCTCACCAGTCGGCTGACACAAGATACCGGCGCTCTAACGGAAGGCGTTTCAACCCTGCTGGGCAAAACGATTCTGGAACCAGCCAAGGCTATTGGCGTAGCCATCCTGGCGCTTTGGATCAACTGGAGATTATGCCTGGGCACCGTGCTGGTTATGCCCATTATTGCCATCATCATCCGCAAATTTGCCAAGCACATGCGAAAAGCCAGCCGCCGGGGCTTGGAGCAATGGTCTGGCATGTTGACAATCATGTCCGAAACGCTGGCCGGATTACGGATTGTCAAAGCCTACTCCGGCGAAGGATATGAACGCCGGCGTTTTACCCAAGCCAACCGCCTGCTTTACAAGCAGCAGAAAAAAATGAGCCACTATTCCGCCATGTCCCGCCCCACCGTGGAGACCGTGGCCATTATTCTTGGCAGTATTCCAATTTTAATTGCCGCCAAGTTTGTGCTGCAAAACAGCATCAACAAGGATTCTTTCTTTTTTCTCATGGCCTGTTTTGCCGCCATTTTTGAACCGCTGCGAAAATTGGCGGATGTCAACGCCAAACTCCAGCAGGCCAACGCCGCCGCCACACGGATTTTTGAAATCATTGATGCGCTCTGCGAACCCAATTATTCCCATCAGCTTCTCCACTTGCCCCGGCATGGCCGAAATATCGCCTTTGACCATGTGAACTTCACCTATCCCGGCCATGATCAACAGGTGCTTTCGGATATCTCTTTCACTGTTGAGTTTGGGCAGACGGTGGCGATTGTCGGCGGTAACGGTTCGGGCAAAACGACATTAATGTCACTGCTGCCCCGACTTTATACGCCCTCTTCGGGGAATATCAAGATAGACGGCGTGGATACCGCCGAGGTATCCCTCGCGTCGCTTCGCAAGCAAATCGGTCTGGTAACGCAGGAAACATTTCTTTTTGCGGATACCATTTACAACAATATCGCTTATGGCCGACGTCATGCCTCACGCGAGGATGTCATAACAGCGAGCATTAAAAGTTTCGCCGATGAATTTATCCGCTCATTTCCGGAATCCTACAACACGCTGGTGGGCCAGGGAGGAATTCGGCTTTCCGGCGGTCAGCGCCAGCGCATCGCCATCGCCCGGGCCATTTTGCGCGATCCGACGATACTGATTTTTGATGAGGCCATGAGCCAGATCGACACGGAAAGTGAATTCAAAATCGCCATGGCGTTGAAGGAGTTCATGAAAAACCGCACCAGTTTTGTCATTGCCCACCGCTTCAGCACCATTGTTTCCGCGGATATTATTATCTGCCTGGACGCCGGGAAAATCGTGGGAATGGGCAAGCACCAGGCACTTCTGTCCGCGTGTGAAACCTATCGGCAACTCTACAACACCCAATTTCGCGAGGTTGGATAAAGCCTCAAACATTTTGTCGGCGCATGGATTGGAAATTCCAAGACCGTGGCGATGAAGCATTGTTTGCAAGTCACTGACCCCCATTTCGCCATGGCAATTCCGACCAGTAAACAGCCCCAGCATAATCCGCTGCACGAAGGGCCGCAAAACGCGCAGCGGCAAGTGCCGGCATCAAGCCCAAAGTGGAATTTTTCATGGATCACGCCCAGAAATTACAAGTCCGCCCAAGCAAAGCGGCCGCGTTTACCCCCGGCCGAACCCATCGGCAAAAACGACACCGAAGACGCATAAGACATAGGTCAAATATTCTGGTCACTATTTGCCGGGCAGCCGTAGAATATTCCGCGGCCCGTCGTCCCGACAAACACCCCGCCGAATACTCTCCAGTCACCCGTCATTGTATTGGGCGCATCGCCAACCCTTTGCATGGGTATATCAATACGCACCCAACTTCGGCCTTGATCATCGGATCGGAAATATCCCGCGATACCTTCCACTTCACCCTGAACAAACAGGGCGGGAAAATTTGTTCCGGCGGGTGATTTACCGAAGCAGAACATATAAGCCGCCTGAACACCACTGACCCGTGCAAAAGCCCGACCGCCATTGCGCGAACGGAACAAACCCTGCGTGCCACCTGATAACCAGACATCACCGGGTTGGCCTGAGGTAAGCACCTTATGATTCCAGTCTGCGGGTGCCTTGGTGAACGCAACGGCAAAATGTTCTCCCGCATCAGTGCTTACAAAGAGTTTGGACCCCTTGAGAATATAGACACGATTTGCATCAGCGGCATCGACCGCAACCGGTTGGTCGTAAACAAAAATATTATCACCATGCGAACTGCCCGCTAAGCTTTCGTGGCATTTTACCTTACTCCATTTTTGGCCCAAGTCATCGCTATAGTACGGCGGGCCTTCCTGCGGGACCCAGAGAATCCGCCGGTGATTGCCTGTCAGGACTACGCGCCCGCCCTTAATTCCTTTGTATGGGAGCTTGGCGAATACGGTCCAACTGTCTCCCCCATTAACGGAATAGGCCCCGGTACCCGGTGAACTCCAATTGATCGTGCCGACGCATACGACAAAATTGGAATCATCAGAAGCCACGGCAATTCCCGTGCGGTCCAGGCCGGCCGGCAGTCCTTTAACCCACAGCGATCGTCGTGGAGGCCTTGTGAGGGAAAGGTGATCGCCTCCGCCTTCATCGGCGGCACCACTGTATAAGCGGCATCGGCCCGTCGGCGGTGCAGTCAGGGCACCGATAATGCACAGCTCCTCAATGCCAGCGACAAAATTAGTCCAAACGGGTTCAGGGCGAGTAACATCGTCGGTACAATAGGTTCCATACCAATCTGTAGCCCAAACACGATGCTTATGGTGCGGGTCAAAAGCCAGGCTGAACGGGTTGGAAAACCATTGCCAACCGGCCCACCACGTGATGGTCTCATTGCGTTTTCCGGAAACATTCGCCCACGTTTTTCCGCCATCAGTTGTCCGAAACACTGGTATGCGATTCATCAATCCCAGTGTTGCCACAATATGATTGGAGTCCGATGGATCAATCGCTACAGCGCAGGACGTCCCATGTTTCAGCGTCCTCGGCGTGATGTTCGTCCATCGGCCGGCGGCAAATTTTGCCACTCCGCGACGATGGGATACCACCAGAACCCCATCGGTTCCGATCACCCCCTTCCGCGGCCAATCCGGCCCTCCAGCAAGTAACTGCCAGCTTTGGCCGCCATCTCTGCTTCTGTAAACTCCCTCTCCGGTGGCCCCGATATACATGATTCGGGTCCGGGCCGGTGTGCCGGTAATACCGGAGGAAGGATCGAACACGACAAAGGCCAAGCCGTGTCCCCGTTTTTTGCGGGAAGCACTCTGTGACGACCATCCAGATGGTGCCGCACGCATCCGATCCCAGGTCTTGGCCGCATCAAAACTTGAGAACAGTCCATTGAGTTGTGACGCGTATACCACATGTTGTCCATTCGCCGGATCAACAGCAAGTCGCTCGCCGCAACCCTGCGATTGGTTGCTTCCGCCGGTCGGGGACAGCGTGGTTCGGGTCCATGTTTCGCCGCGATCGGCGGACTTCATCACCATGCCCGCCGGGGAAGCCCAGGAATCAGCATACTTACCAGTCGAGATATATACAGTATTTCCGGTTACATCATTTGGATCAACGGCAATGCTGTCAACGCCGTAAAGATTCCACTGGTTAAATGGTATACGATCCAAAAGCGGTATCCATCGCTTATCTGCGGAATCCCACCGATAGCAGCCGCCTACGTCCGTATGAATATACGCCAGCCCGGGCACCTTGGGATGCAGCACAATGCCTGGAATCGCCCCCCCGCCGCCCATCGCCACATTGAGCCACCGGTAGTCAGCCTGGGAAATACCGCCTGCGCCGGAAGCAGCTTGGATTTTACGTTGTGCCGTTGTCAGGGCAATGCAGGCCGCCACGGTTGAGCAGAACCGCCTGCGGGTAACCGAGGCGTTACTCTTTCTGGTTTGTTGATCGGGGTTATGAATCATCGAGGTTTTACTCCAACTCATGGTTTACCATTACCATCCCAATTTTTCACGCAGCGCACGCTCAACGATCGTGGCCATGAAGCGATGTTCACCAACACTTGGATGCCAATCGGCTCCGAATCCGTACTTACCGGTTTGCATTGGAAAATCCAGGAAATAGACCTTGCGATACCCAAGACGGTGGCACGTACCAACCGCCGCCAGAATGTATCGACGGCACATGGAACGGGCATTTTTACTGGCGGACCAGGAGTTTGAAAGCATGGGGCTTAAGGCACAAAAGATTGAAACACCCGGATCGTGTTTTCGCAGCCGCCTGATAAACGCTACATAGGCGGCGACCCACCCACGTTCTGCCGGATCGCCCCCCGCAAAATCATTGGTACCCAGGTTAATCAGAATAGCCTGCGGTTTCCAGGCGTAATTCCAGTGACTCTTGGGGTCTTGGGGAAGCACTCGTCCATAGATTTTGGGAATCGTGTTTCTTGGCCACAGGCACTTTCCGGACCAGGCGATGCAAACATATTCCGCGTTCATATCTCGAGCCGCGACAGCCCCGTAGGTCAGATACGCATTTTCCGTTTTAGCCGCAAAGTGATAGGTCTGGTTGGGTGCCTGATCGCCATAACCAGCGCTGATGGAATCACCGATTACCTCGAAATGTCGAGAATCTCCCCGCATCGGCAGCAGTTTACTGCCTGGAGCCAATCTAAAAGACATAATCTGAGTTGTGCCCCATATTGGCTCGCCCAGCTTGAACAGTGTAATAGTATGAATGCCTGCCTTTAAACCCGACGCCAGCGGGAATAACGCCGGTCTACCCACCATCGTCAGTTTTTTTGTCGCGCGTCCATCCACAATAATCTGCCAGCGATCATTGGAGCTTCCTGACATACGCGCCGCGACCGCGGTGCCGGTAAATCGCAGCGTAACACTACTGGCGGACCAGGCACAACGCGGCCCCGCCGGCTGTGAATCATCAAAGCGTCCCACATAAAGAATATCCTTGTTGTATGCGGAAATTTTAACAGGGAGTGGCTTCATCGTGGCACCGGCGGACCCAGGCAAGCCCCCGCAGAAAAGCGAAGCGTAAACAATTGCTGCAAGAGCTAATCCGCTGGTATAAACCGTCGTGTACGTTTTCACCATTTTCTGTTCTCCAGTGTGCAATCATCAAGTCATTCACGCTATCACTATATCCCCACTGGATTGTCATTTGGCGTCGCGAGCGATGTCACTTTGCGCAGCTGCGTGTCGTGGCTTGCGGCGACGAAGGCCTATAAATCGCCGCTACTCCAATGAAGCGCTCCTTACGCGAAGCCTGCACAACTTCCTGGATTGATGTCCCTGGCCCACAGCGGCAAATAGATCTTCCCCTTGCGGCACCCCACCGCGCGTTGCGCAATAGAACACAATTTTTGTCGCAAAAGGTCAAGAGCAACCGGGTATCATTGCACGTTCGTATCTGCGGTGAAATCGTCGTTTTACCGTGGCGCGTTAATAGCTCGCCGGTTTTCCGCAGCAGTAAGCCAGCCGGTGCCGGTGAAAGATATCAATGTGGTCGTAGTGAAGGCACCGACGAATCAGGCAGTAACAGCGGTAACCATGGAAACACAATGAAGTGGTCGAATAACCCACTGGAGCGTTCAATGAACCAACCCACCTTTTTGAACCGAAGGAATCTCATGAGAGCCGCCGGCTCCGTGGCGGTCTCACTGATGGCACCGCCGAGGCTGCTTCAAAGGTCAGCCTTGGCGGTTGGAAAAGACCGCGACAAGATACATCCGACATCGTTCCCGCTCCAAATCAGCGGCAGCCGGCGTTATCTGATGGATCAGCACAACGCCCCTTTTTTAATCGCCGGAGATGCACCCCAGGCGATGGTCGTAAAACTGAGCGTTCAGCAGGCATCACACTACTTTACCAATCGGCTGGCCTATGGATTTAACTCCATGTGGATCAACCTCCTGTGCGCCGGGCCTTACTTCCCGAGTTGTAATAAAGATGGCAGCACCCTCGACGGTATACGGCCATTTATGGGCTATCTAGCCGGTGGCACGGATTTAGCGAACTATGATCTCACCAGACCCAATGAAGCCTATTTTGCGCGGGCCGATCACATGCTCGGGATCGCCGCAAAAATGGGCCTTTTGGTATTTTTAGATCCGATTGAAACCGGTCAATGGCTGAAGACCTTGCAAAATAACGGCCCGGAAAAGTGCCTGAAGTACGGAAAGTTTCTCGGCCAACGGTATGGCCACTTTAAAAACATTATATGGCTCAATGGCAACGACTTCGGAAGCTGGGCAAAACACCGCAATGATAGGGTTGTTCAGGCCGTCGCGGAAGGCGTTCATGCTGCCGATCCCACCACCATTCAAACCGTCGAATTGTTATGCACCCCATCGCTTCAGGATCCCGCCTGGACCAATCTCATTTCTCTTAATGGGGCCTACACCTATGGGGCCACGTATCAGCAGATGTTACAGAACTATAATCACCAGCCACCGATGCCCACGTTTCTGCTCGAGGCGCACTATGAGATGGAAAACGTCGGGCTTCCCCCGGATTATGGCACACCGGCGGTGCTGCGGCGACAGGCGTATTGGACAATGCTTTGTGGCGGATGCGGACAGATTTACGGCAACCATTACATCTGGGGCTTCTTCCCCGAATGGCAATCCCATCTTAACACGCCGGGTGCCGCACAGTTCAAGATATGGAAGCACTTTTTTAATTCCATACCATGGTACGCGCTGATACCGGATCAATCACACGATGTGGTAATCGCAGGATTGGGAACTTATGGAAATACCAACACACGTGTCAGTCAAGACGATTATTGCACGGCAGCCTGTACGGCCGATAGAACCCTCGTGGTGGCCTATCTGCCCACGCCGCGCAGCCTTGAGGTCAACATGGCAAAACTCTCTAGGCCCGTGCACGCGAGCTGGTTTGACCCGACCAACGGAACGTATACCGCAATTTCCCGCTTACCTCTGGTAAATCGCGGGAAAATGCGGTTTTCTCCCGCACGTAAAAACCATGCCGGGTCCAGCGATTGGGTTTTGGTGCTCAACACCCAACAGGATTAATCACAGGGCGGGTATTTTACCGGTACAATAAAACCTTAGATACGGTATACCTGAAGGTATGGTGGCAACATGCAAATTAAATGGCATTTCATTTTTCTTATCGCATTCGCGATTCTCACTGAACCTACTTTTCGCAATTATGTGACGGCCGCTCCGGCAAACCCATGGCATCTGGTTTGGCAGGATAACTTTACCAAGACGGGACGGCCTGATCCCGCAAAGTGGAGCTATGAACGGGGCTTTGTGCGTAACAAAGAGCCTCAATATTACCAGCCGAGCAATGCGGTGGTCCGCCGGGGAATGCTGGTCATTGAAGCCCGCAAGCAGCGTGTTGCCAACAAGCAATATCGCCCCGGAGCAAATAATTGGCGTTATGCACGGAAATGGGCACACTACACATCCGCGAGCCTCACGACCTTGGGCAAGGAGAGTTGGCTATATGGCCGCTTTGAAATGCGTGCCAAGCTCCCCGCCGGAGCCGGAATGTGGCCCGCGTTTTGGCTGCTTGGCACGAATATTTCTAAAGTGGGCTGGCCACAATGCGGAGAAATTGATGTCATGGAGTGGCTCGGCCGGGAGCCACGTGTGATTCACACGACTGTTCATTGGGAAAGCAATCACCACGCCCAATCGCAGTTCCGCAAATTCACTCTCCGAAGCTCGGCAGCGAAGACATTTCACACCTATCGCGTGGACTGGTCGCCCAAGCACATCACATTTTTTATTGATGGAATTAAGTACTTCACGTTTAATGTTTCGGCTGCGGGGACAGGCGCAAACAATCCGTTTCGCAAAAAGATGTATCTCATTTTAAATCTGGCGCTGGGAGGAAACTGGGCCGGCCCGATTAATAATAAAGCCCTGCCCGCCAAATACGAAATTCGATATATCCGGGTTTATCAAAAGCAACGACCGACAGCATCGAGGCAAAAGAGCACAAAGCGCACGCATGACAGGGCTCCGAGCCCAGACGCCAATAGATTGCCATGAAAGTCATAACCCTGCATTACGCCAATTCCCGGCGGCGCCGAAAATGCGCGGGCGTTTCACCGCTGACTTGACGGAACATTCGACAAAGACGGCTGGCGCAGCGAAATCCACTGCGTTGCGCTACCACCGAGAGTTTAA
>JAKATV010000227.1 GCA_021818565.1 Planctomycetota bacterium | reverse complement strand
TCTCCCACCGGAGCAATTGCACGCTGATACCTGCACCGCCTGGCGCAGCAACCCCACCATGGCCCCCCTGGCTCCAGTATTGGATATTTTGCAAACGCGACTGGCCGCCCGGCGCATCGGCATGGCCGCAGGGGGACAGTCGCATATTCCCGAGCAAGCCATGCGTCTGAACCAGCTCAACACAGGGCAGCGCACTACAGCGTCACCAGCCTCAAACGCGTCGCCCGATGGATTTGCCATCACTCCCCGGCCGTCGCTGCTGCTGGCTCCGCCGCAACAGGCGCAGGTAATAACCGGAGGCACTTCTAACACACCGGAGCATATTCAATGGCAGGGCCGCATTTACACCTGTCAGCAGGTGATTGGGCCGGAGCGTTTAACCACGCCTTGGTGGACAGGCACGCCACCGGTCACACGGGACTACTTTGCCGTGCTGGACCAGACGGGACAATGGCTGTGGGTATTTCATGAAGTGGAAACCGGGCAATGGCTGCTGCATGGAGTATGGGTATAGAAATATGGTAAATCCAAGATTTGAAATTTGAACTTTGAGATATAAATCGGTATGCCAGAGCAGCCTGAAAAGCGTTATAAACCGGCAGTGACCCCGCGACGCCCAGCGGCCGCCGGGGCAATGCAATATGTGGAATTGCAAACCACCAGCAACTTCACATTTTTGCATGGAACCAGCCATCCGGAGGAATATATTCAGCGAGCCGCCGAACTGGAATATGATGCCATTGCGTTGACGGATCACGCCACCATGGCCGGCATGGTGCGGGCGCACACCGCGGCCAAACAGGCCGGCATACGCCTGATTGTCGGAACACATATACGCATTGATTTTCCAGCATATGATTTCCATTCCCGGCCCTGTTGCCATGTGCTGTTATATCCCACCGACGTTGCCTCGTATGGTCGCCTGTGCCGCCTGATCACACTGGGGCGCAGACAAGCCTGCAAGGGTTCTTATCGCATCACCTTGGAGAATGTATTGGCGCATCAGGCCGGTTTGCTGGTCATCGCCCTACCACCGGTGCATACCGATGCCGCATTTACCGATACTCTGATGACCTTAAAATCCGTAGTGGATGATGATCGACTTTCCCTGGCGATGATCCACCGCTACGGCTGCAATGACGCTCAAACGCTTCAACAACTGGCGCATTTATCCCGGCGCGTGGAACTTGCGCCGGTAGCGGTCAATGATGTGCTGTATCACGCGCCGCGGCGGCAGCGGCTTCAGGATGTACTGGCGTGCATCCGGCTGGGCCGCACGATTCATGAATTAGGCCTGCAGCGCATCGCCCATGCCGAGCGGCATTTGAAATCACCAGAGGAAATGTGTCGCTTATTCCGGGATTACCCGCAGGCCTTGAAACGAGCGCTGGAAATAGCGGCGCGGGCTAAAGCTTTTTCCATGGATCAATTAACTTATCACTATCCACATGAAATTTGCCCGCCGGGCTTTACTCCGATGGATTACCTGATTCAATTAACCTTGCAAGGGGCCGCGCAACGCCATCCGGAGGGTGTGCCGGAATCGCTGCAACGGCGGCTGGAACATGAATTTTCCCTGATCCGGGAATTAAATTATCCCGCGTACTTTCTTACCGTCTATGACATTGTGCGCTTTGCGGTATCACAGAATATTTTGTGTCAGGGCCGCGGCGCGGCGGCCAATTCGGCGGTCTGTTATTGCCTGGGTATTACGGCGGTTGATCCGCAGCGCATTGACCTGCTGATGGAGCGGTTCATCAGTAAAGAACGCAATGAGCCGCCGGATATTGATATTGATTTTGAACATGAACGCCGCGAGGAAGTCATTCAATATATCTATAAACGTTTTGGCCGAAATCGTGCGGCCATTACCGCAGAAATTATTTCCTATCGCCGCAAAAGTGCGCTAAGGGATGTGGGCAAAGCCATGGGCCTTTCCTTGGATTGTGTAGACAAACTGGCGAAAAGCGGCGACTGGTGGGAGAAAGGAATGATCCGGGAACACCAACTGCGGGAATTGGGCCTGAATCCCTCAGATACGACCATTGCGCAAGTATTGGAACTGGCCGGAGAATTAATCGGCTTTCCCCGTCATCTGTCACAGCATGTGGGAGGTTTTGTCATTACCGAGCAACCGCTGTGTGAACTGGTCCCCATTGAAAATGCTGCCATGCCGGATCGCTCCATCATTCAATGGGACAAGGATGATCTGGATGCGATGGGTATTTTAAAAATTGATATTCTGGCTTTGGGGATGCTTACCTGCATCCGCAAGGCTATTGATCTGGTCAATCGCTGGAACCGGCGGATAAATCCGGCCACGGCGGCCATCACTTTTGCCACAATACCGCCGGAAGCAACCGAAGTTTATGACATGCTGTGTCAGGCGGACAGCATTGGCGTATTTCAGGTGGAATCCCGCGCCCAGATGGCAATGCTGCCGCGGCTTAAACCAAGATGTTATTACGATCTGGTTATTGAAGTGGCCTTGGTGCGGCCTGGTCCCATTCAAGGCGGCATGGTGCATCCTTATTTACGCCGACGCAGCGGACGAGAACCCGTGGACTATCCATCGGCGGCAGTGCGCGGGGTGCTGGAACGCACCCTGGGCGTACCGCTTTTTCAGGAACAAGTTATGCGGCTGGCCATGGCGGCGGCGGGCTTTACACCGGGGCAGGCGGATGCATTACGGCGCAGCATGGCGGCGTGGAAACGCAAGGGCAACCAATTGGCGGCATTCGGCGGACAATTGATCGCCGGCATGCTGGCCAACGGTTATACGCAGGAATTTGCACAGCGCTGTTTTGAGCAGATCAAAGGCTTTGGAGAATACGGGTTTCCCGAATCGCATGCCGCCTCGTTTGCACTGTTGGTTTATGTATCCGCATGGTTGAAATGCTTTTATCCGGCGGCTTTCGCGGCAGGGCTGTTAAACAGTCAACCGATGGGATTTTATCAGCCTGCCCAAATTATCCGCGATGCGCAAAATCACCGCGTACAAGTGCTGCCGGTGGATGTAAATTATTCACAATGGGACTGCACACTGGAATGGGTGTCAGGCGATAGGACGGCAGGCCGACGGCCTGATGCTGATGGACCGGCTGTGCGATTAGGCTTGCGGATGGTGCGCAGCCTGCATCAAAGCGGTGCGGATTTAATATGCGATGCGGTGGCACGCCATGGCCGGATGGAATCGATCTCCACGTTACGCCGATTGAGCCGCTGCAGCCTGGCGGATTTAAAATCTCTGGCACGGGCGGATGCGTTTGGTTCCATGGGCCTGGATCGGCAGGAGGCGTTGTGGAGCCTGCGGCGATTACGGTCGCAGGCGTTGCCTCTGCTGGATGAATTAAATCCGCCGGAACCGCGGCCCGGTTTGCCCATCATTGCGGAATCCGACAAAGTCATCGGCGATTATCAGAGTGTGGGACTATCTCTTAAAGCGCACCCCATGTCCTTCGTGCGATTGATCTTGAATCAGCGCGGCATAATAGCAGCCGGCGAATTAGCGGATGCCATTGGCCACCCGGATGCCGCCAAAGTGGCGGTAGCCGGATTGGTACTGGTGCGGCAACGCCCCGGCACAGCATCCGGAATTTTATTTATCACCATGGAAGATGAAACCGGCACGGTAAATCTGATTGTCAAACCGCGAATCTACCAGCGGTACCGCATGGACCTGCGCCACAGCACCGCCCTGGTGGTATGGGGACAGGTGCAACGCCAGGAAGGCGTCACCCACATCATCGTTCGCCGAGCGGTTAACCTGCAAACCATAACCCGCGGTACCGAAGCATTACAAAGCGTCTCGCGGGATTTTCATTAATTGAAATCGCAAAAATAATGCCATTTGCGACATTTAAGTACGATACTGGCATAATTTTTGCTTAATTGCTACAATATAAGATAGATCGAACCCTTTGAGAAAGGCCTTAACCCATGCTGCTTTCTTTTTCAGTGGAGAACTTTTATTCCTATCGGGAACGGCAGACCCTAAGCCTGCTGGCCGAGGATCGCGACGATCTTATTGAAAACACAATACCCATTGATGCTCCAGCGCTGCGGGGACGCCGAGCCGTAAAGTTTGCCAGTATTTATGGTGCCAACGCATCGGGAAAAAGTAACCTTCTTCTTGCCTTTCATCGGCTTACCAAGATAATTGCAAATTCGGCAAAGGAAAGTACGACGGCTGATCAATTGCCCGTCACGTCGTTCCAGCTCGACGACGCCTGGGCGGAAAAACCAACCCACTTTTCCACGACATTTGTGGTTGATAACGTGGTCTACAAATACGACGTTTCACTTACCAAAGATCGCATACACTCTGAGGAATTGAGGGCTTTTTCTAAAACACACCCTCAGCACCTTTTTAGTCGTCACGTAGCCCCTGATGGAAAAAGCCAATGGCATTTTAGCCGTACGCACTTCCGGCGAGACAAAGCTCTGGAAAGCCGAACCAGGCCCAATAGCTTGTACCTTTCAGTTGGGGCACTATTCAACCATTCGCAGTTGACCTCGCTTTCAGAATATTTCTCCCGCTGCAGCTTTCGGGGGTCCCTTTCACCTGATACAGACTCCCTTAAGGTTATGTCCCGGTGTGATACCGATGCGAAGTTCAACCAATGGGCTTCTGACATGCTCTCCACAGCCCAAACCGGAATCACCGCGTTGCGCCTGCGCGATGTGGCTATCCGTGAACCGGATATTGCGCGAATTCTGCGTGCGCAACGTGACACCGCGAATCCGCGTTCCCTCCGGGCAAAAGAAATGCAGGTGGCGCATGTGAAATCCGATGGGCAAACGGTTTGGTGGCCGATAGGCTGGGAATCGGGGGGAACAAAGCAATTATTGAGCCTCCTTCGATCCTGGTACGACGTATTAAACCAGGGTGGACTGGTGCTCGTGGACGAAATTGAGGCAAGCCTTCACCCATTGCTCAGCCGCCGCCTGCTTACGATGCTCGCGGAAGCCGGCCCGAGCAAACACCACGGACAATTGATATTTACCACCCATGACGCCACGCTGCTGGATCTTAGCATTCTGCGCCGGGACCAAGTTATTCTGGCGGAAAAATTCGGCGACGGAGCAACGCAATTGGTTTCATTGCTTCATTACACGCCACGCGCCGGTGAGGCCCTCCAGAAAGGATATCTTTCGGGCAGGTACGGTGCCATTCCTCTTTTAACGGAGTTTACGCTTCATGGACAAAAACCGGCGAAAGGCAATTCCAAAAAAATTACAATATCTTCAGCAAGCAGTTGATGACCGCAAAGTCACTCCCATTATGCTCATTGTGTGCGAAGGCTCGGCTACGGAGCCGATGTATTTTAACGCAGTCACCAAGCACCTGCGATTAGCAGCGATTACTGTGCGAAGAGCCAAAGGATCTGCCCCGATGACGGTCGTTCAAGATGCGGTAGCTTCCAAGTTACAACGCGAACAAATTGCCAATCAAAGCTCATCGGTTGCCGCTTACGACCAAGTCTGGTGCGTGTTCGATGTTGACCAGCATCCCAAGCTGCGGGATGCACTTGCATTAGCGGAAAAACACCAAATCAGCGTAGCCCTTTCAAACCCCTGCTTTGAGTTCTGGCTCCTGTTGCATTTTGAAAGGTTTGCAATAACAGGCCAGTCACGTAGTCACATCCAGCGGGAGTTGAAGCGACACATCCCAAAATACCGCAAGGGCGGCAATTACGGTAACCTGCTGTTGCCTTGCCTCAGCAGCGCGGTAAAAAATGCCGCGCACATCTGGACGGCGCAATGGAGAACTGTCGCCCCCACCCCCTGTAACGTGTTGAGCCGCAACCCCAGCACACTGGTTCACCAACTCATTGAGTGTTTGCAGCCACGATAGCCACGGCGAAACGAATTCATTGATAATGTAAACTCCGCCCGTCACACATGCCACACGCGTAATACGATCTGTAGAATTATATTCACCTGTATGCCCGCGGCGATGTCGTCAAGCAGAATGCCCCATCCGGCGGGAAGATTTTCTAATTGCCGGCATGGCGGAAGCTTGAGCGTATCAAACAGTCGAAAGAGAATATAGACGGCGGCAGTCGCTAACCAAGCATGCCAAAGACTGCTTGTGGCCGCTAAAGGCAGGGGCAAAAAGAGGCACGCGACCCAATAGCCGCAATATTCATCAAGAACCACAGAGCCGGGATCTTCGCGGCCGAAATATCGGATCGCCCAAGGCGACAATTGCACGGTCAAAATGCCCGTAATTATCGCGCCAACCAGGCACACCACCGAGCGCCACGGATCAGATACTTTCCCCCATAGCAGCATCCAAAACAGGATTGCCGGGCCAAGAGTCCCCCAGCTTCCCGGAGCGGGCTTAAGCAAACCCAGCCCCCCGCCGGTGATCACCCATTTACGCCAGGGCGATAACGTCGGCGGGTGATTTTCCGAATTAGGGATTGATGGATCAGTGCTCATTTATCAACTCGTCAAATAATACGCGTCCAGTCCACATCATCCGATGCAACCAAAAAGCATACCGCATGCCCTCACTTGTGGACACTGGATTGTGAACAACTTGTCAAGGCATTGTGAAGGGGTATCATTTTGTGGTAATCCGCCCGCGATCCCGAAGGGCCGGCTTTTTTCATCTACGCCCGTGCCACAGCCGATCAGCCGGTGGCGGAAGAACGGAGTTATTATGGACCGCGCGATGCACTGGACACGATTGCTGGAAAGCGCCATAGAAAGGCCCTGCTGGGATAGGCCATTGGTTTGCGACGGCCTGCCGGATAATTCGAGGGTTATTATCATTGGCGAAAATCCCGCAACGGAAATGGAAAAGGACTGGTGGACCTATTGGAAGCCGGAGAGCGGGTTCGATCGCACCGCCTTCATGAGCGACTATCAAGAGCAGCGGCGGCGCAAAAACAAGCGGCCTCTTTCTAACACCCGGCTGCGTTTGGAATGGATTCGTGAAAACGGCGTTGCTGGTGTTGAAACGAATGCCTACTGCAACGAACGCCCCGGAGGCGCAGGAAACGGCGTAGGGAACTACGCCGTGCTGGATTTGCTTATTCGTAATATGCCTCAGCTTGTCGCTGTTATAGCGCATGGAAATGTCGCAAAGGCTTTTGCGGCGGGGTACCAATTTCCCAGCAACGTGAAGGAACTGTTCGAGCTGCGTCATTTTCGGATGGAAAGTAGAGCGGAGATTAACCGCATCTGTGCGGAAATAAAGGCGATGGGTTGAAGCTACAAGGCCAACGGGATCACGCATCAATAATACGCCACGCCTTGGAAATATATTGCCATGCGGATGCGACTGTGACAATCAGCGTGGCCCAGATCGCGATATTCCGCGCCCAGCGGAACGCCGTCAACACGCTCTGATTCTGGATTTCATAGATTAAAGCCAGATATACCAGCACGCCGATCACTGCGGCACACTGCACAATCATTTTGACTTTGCCAGTCCACATGGCGCGAAAATCTATGCCTTGCGATTCGGCCAATCCGCGAATGCCGGTTACCAGAAATTCGCGTGCAATCAGCACCACCGCCATCCATGGAGCCACACCGGTAAGGTCTGAACGTTGGGCCACCGGAGTGATGGTAAGATGCGGCAACATCAGTTGCGGAGCGGCAAAAAATATAAAGGCCCCACAGATAAGAATCTTGTCCGCAAAGGGATCCACAACCCGCCCAAAGGCGCTTTCGACTTTCCACGATCTGGCCAGATATCCATCCAGCGCGTCACTGGCCACCGCAAGCAGGAAAATAACCAAAGCAATCCACATGCACATGGGAATATCCCTTTGGCGTCCGGCAAAATTGATGGCGATAAAAAATAGCGCGGTCAGCACCAGACGGCTTAAGGTTATGAGATTGGGAATTTGCCGGTACATATTGTTCCATACCTGAACCGAACCACTTTCGCGTTTCCTTCGCACCATTGTATGCCATGAAAGGCGGAATCACAGCAGGACCGCGTGTCTGAAGTCTTACGCCGCACCCATTTTTACCGGGAACCCCTTTGGGCGGTCTCGGATATTTTTTAATGTTTTCCACCGCCGGCACAGCCAGTGTGAAGTTCCCCGGCGCAGCCGCGTGCAGTGGCAATGTTGCCGAGCCCTTTACACCGCATCTTGCGCAAATACCGGCAGACTTACCGGCTTATGCCCGTTGCGGATTTTTTTATAGTTGATCGGCTTGGCGATTAAATCATAATGTTTCCAATCTTCGATTTCCGCCTGAATTAAATCGCCGGCGGTCGCATCAATGCCATGCAGAAGCACCTGTCCGTCGATATCCGGAGCCTGCCCGCTGTGCCGCCCCACCGCCGTGCGGCGCTTTTTATCCACTGCGTCAATGAGTACCGCCACGGTCTTACCAACCTGGGCCTCATTGATCTTAAACACCACCGCCTGCTGAGCGAGCATAATTTCCTCGCGCCGGGCCCCGGCAACGGCCCCATCCACGGCGTGCGATTTCCAAAGCCGCCCGGCCGGTGTTTCCGGTTCCGGCGAATATTCAAAAACGCCCAGGCAGTCAAATTCAAATTGCCGCACAAAGTCCACAAGTTCCTCATGTTGCGCTGCGGTTTCACCGGGGAACCCGCTGATAAATGTGGTGCGAATACTGATGCCCGGGATCCATTTTCGGAGCTTTTCCAGAAGCGTGGCAATTTGTCGCCGGGTGGTTTTGCGGCGCATCGCGTGGAGAATATCATCATTGATATGCTGCAAAGGCATATCAATGTATTTAACCCAGCGCCCGGCATCGGCCAGTGCTTTAATCATGTCGTCGGTAAAGCAGCTCGGATAGGCGTACATCAGGCGAATCCAGCCGGCGCTATCAAGTTTATCCAGAGTTTTAATCAGGCCGGTCAGCCCTTCGCCGGGTTTGTCATAGCCAATATCATGTCCGTAACTCGTGGTATCCTGCCCGATGAGATTTAATTCAAAAGCTCCATCGGCGACCAGCTCGCGCGCCTCATTGACAATATCCGCCAGCGGCTTGCTGCGCATGCGCCCGCGAATACTGGGAATGGTGCAAAATGTGCAGCCCTGATTGCACCCTTCGGAAATGCGCAGATAGCCAAAATGTCGCGGCGTCAAACGCAGGCGCTCCGCATCGGATTCAAAATAGCCGACTTTGGTGCGGTCATGGCGGTGAATCATCTGCGTCACCGGATGAAATTCGCCCAAGTTTACATCCGCGACCGGAGCCGATGCGCCACGGACCGCGGTGACAATATTTTCCCGATCAAACACGCCGACCAGTGCGTCAATGCCGGGAACTTCATCCAATAATTTGGCGCGTTGCCGCTGCACCAGGCAACCGGCCACAACAACCCTCTTGCCACGGCCTTGTTTCAGCGCTTTATTTTTTTCGTCCAACGCTTCATTGATAACTTCCAACGCTTCGGTTTTGCTGGCTTCCAGAAACCCGCAGGTGTTAATGACAATCGCATCCGCGGCGGCGTGATCATCCGTAATTGCTATACCGTCGGCGGCCAATAGTCCGAGCATCCGTTCACTATCAATAAGGTTTTTGGGGCAACCTAAAGAGACCAGTGCCACCCGTCGCACGGCCGGAGGTTCAGGAGTTATGGTTGTCTTGGATTTTATTTTTTTTTGTCCAGCCATATTGCAAACACATTATCCATCATTATGAAAAACCGCAGTTTCGCAGTGTTGAGGATAGCAGAAATCAGGGGGTAAAACCAGCCGCCTGCGCACCGCCCAAGCCGCGGGTGTGGCAATTTTTCCGGGCATTCCTGGGACCGCGGGTGTCCTCACCCGCTTTTGCTTTGTGGAGACCAAGACTCAGCCCTGAATTTAGGCCTCCATTAGCAAATTTCCGCCC